>DATDRO010000047.1:0-10268 GCA_035291685.1 Nitrospirota bacterium
GCATATGTTCCTCTGCAACCGGGCACACCGCCGCCGGACTGCTTTAACAACACCCTCTGTCACGGGGCTAAGGACTGAGGCTTCTCTATACAAAGGTTTTTTGAGGTAAGAGCCCGGAGTGGCCGGGATGCGCGGGAAAAAACAGAAGGCGCCCCTCCCTCTCTACCGCGACGGTAGAGAGGGAGGAAGAAAGGTCTATTTTACGGCAGTCTTCGCGGTTATCGCATCATCGATGACCTTGATGCCGTCAAATGCTTCCTGGGCTGACTTCAAAAGCGATTCCTTGGCCATCCCGGGGTTGTGGAAGCCGTCTGAATTTTCCGCGGTCCAGAACTCCCACAGGATATGGGCCTTCAAATGCTGGTCTTGTGCCTTCTTGATCACTTCGGGATCGACACCAGCCGCCTTGGCGGCCACGATCTTGTCGATCAAAACCGACATGCGGAACTCCGCCTTGCGCATTTTGCCCTTGATATGGGCCTTGACGGAGTCGATGGAGTAGATGGCATCCTCCTTCGTCCACGTGGGATGGCACTTGGCAGTGAGGCAGGTCTCCTTGACCATGACCTTCGGGGTAACAGCGAAGTGCGAAGTGTAGACCTTGCCCTGTTTGTTCTTCATCTTGGGAGTGTGGCAGGTATCGCAACCCGCGCCTGCCCTGGCATGTTTGGAATTATAGTACGCCTCGCTCTCGGGGTGCTGGGCTTTCCAGAGAAGACCGCCGGTCAGAGCATGTTTGAAATCGAGGAAATTGACCTGCTTCACGTAATGATCGTAGAGCCCGAACACATCTTTGTACGGAAAGTGGTTTGTGAGGGGGCTGTTGTAACCCACGGTCTTTTTCGAAGTATCCGGGTTCCGCGGATCGTACCCATCGTTGCAGTTGTATTCCACGTGGCACTGGCCGCACTGCAGCCGTGAGTCGTATTTGTCGAGGATGGCGATCTTGCGTGTGAACCCGCGTGTGCCCATGTCGACCACCTTGAAGTTCGTATGCTTCGGGTCCTTGTGCCAGAGCGTGTCCGCTTCAGGACGGGTAAGGGCCTGGATCAGGCCGTCGCGCACGATACGGGGTTTTGCCGCATGGGGGTCGTGGCAGATAAAACAGTTCAGGCCATGGTTCACGTCCCTGGCAACCTCCACGACGTTCGACGTGCGGGACCACGTTGCGCCCGGAACAGGATCGCCCAGGTATGCCCACTTCAGGATATGGTCCTGGCTCTTGCACTGAATGCACGTGGGATTTGCCGCGGCCGCGCTCTGGGTCATGAAGGCCTTATGCTCCTTGGTCTCCGGATGGGTGTCCATAAGAATGTCCCAGACCCTTCCCTTCTCGTTCACATATTGCCAGCCGTTCTTCGGCTGGAACCGGCCGCCGAAGGCGCGGTCAACAACAAACTGGTCCAGAACCATATGGACATGGCTTCGGGTCAAACCGTGCTCTTTCGTAAACCCATGGCCTGCCATCAGCTTGTCCCAGAAGGGATTGGGAGAACGGTTCGTGAGTTGAGACTTTTCATCGCGTGCCGGACGATGCTTCGCCACCTGCATGAAGCTCTGGTACTGGTCCTTATGGCATTCGCCGCACGCCTCCCATGAGGTGTCCGTGACCGGACGCGTATCAGGGCCGGGATTTTTCATGTGCATCCCGAGACCCGAGTGGCAGTTGACGCAATTCACCCCCTTGTGCTTTCCCCCGGCATGAAGCTGCTTGACGGGTTCATGGCAGCCGTAGCACGCCGCCGCCGTCACCGGTCTTTCCGCCGCCGCCCTTTTCTTCGGAGCGGCCTTATACTGCGCATCCGCGCCGGTATGATAAAAAACAAAAGCCATTACCGCAGCACAAGCCAACAGAAAACCGACAATGCTCTTCTTCCTCATAGAGACCCCCTTTTTAATAAGAAACAAATTTGCCACAGAGAAAACGGAGAAAATAACGATCAAATCTCAAGCACCAAATTATTGATTGGGGATTTGTGATTTGCAATTTGGAAATTCTCTTTCTTATGGCTCTGTGGCCAAAAAGAGACTTTTACTGCTGCATCACTCGTACGACTGAGTTCGCAATCATCTGGAATGAGAGAAAAGGCAACTGTATTCAGGCAAGAAAACCAACTGTTGTAATTATAGCAAATAACCGGTAATACGCAACCTGAGGCGCCCCTGAAAAATAGTGACATCACGACGGATATTTTGCCTTGATTTTCCTCCGTCCCTGTACTATCTTCTTAAAAAATGAACAGGGGGATGGCCATGACGGCAACGATCCAGGATCAGGCGCGTGAACTCAGAAAGCTTCTGAGCGGATTTCAGGCATCGCGGGTCATTCTGACCGCGAACAATCTCAAGGTGTTCGATCTCCTGACCGAGCCGCGAAGCGCCGCGGAAAGCGCGCAAGCCCTCGGTACGGACGTCCGCGCAACGGAAATCCTGCTCGACGCGCTCACCGGGCTCGACCTCTTGAAAAAATCCGGAGGTAAATATAAGAACGCTCCCATCGCCGACCGGCTGCTTGTCAGCAGCGCGCCCGCATCCCTGGCAGGCATGGTCCGGCATATGGATACCCTCTGGAAAAACTGGAGCGCCCTCGATGAGGTGATGAGAACAGGATTGCCCGCCCGGAAGGCGCGCGACCATGAAGCATTTATCCGCGCCATGCACAGCATCGCGTTCCTGCGGGCCGGCGAGGTGATCAATGCGCTCGACCTCAAAGGCGTTCGCAGGGCGCTCGATCTTGGCGGCGGCCCCGGGACGTACAGTATGGAGCTGGCAAAACGTGGGATATCCGTCACCCTCTTCGACATGCCCGAGACCATAACCATCGCGAAGGACATTGTTCAAAGGTCAAGCGCGAAAAACATGGAATTCAGGGGAGGAAATTTCCTGAACGACCCGATCGGCTGCGACTACGATCTTGTATTCATCAGCCAGATATGCCACTCATTCTCCGAAAAGGACAACAGGTTCATCATTGAAAGATCAAGGGACGCCATGAATGCCGGGGGGAGGATCGCAATCCAGGAATTTTATATCGAAAACAACAGGACATCTCCCGCCCCAAGCGCGCTGTTCTCGATCAACATGCTGGTCAATACCGATGCCGGACGTTGCTACTCGCCGCAGGAGATCAAGGGGTGGCTTTCGGACGCGGGGTTCAGTGCGGTCAGACACAAACGGCTTCAAGAAACGGTCATCGTGCTGGGGAAAAAGAAATGAGGCTCTTGTCACGAAAGCCTGGGTTAATAAACATCCTGGAAAATGATAAGGAGAACGGGAGAGGATGGAAAAAGGGGGAAGGTGGGGCGATAGAGACGGGAAATTGACCCCCGATTTAAGCCCGGGGTTAGTTTCTCCCTTTCTCCAATTTTACCCTTTCTCCTTAATCTTTTGATCCTTACATTCGCGGCTACAACTTGCCCATGGTTTGTTGCCATGAGGCAGAAATGAGTCAGTGGGGAAAAGACCGATAATCGTCAGCTCATGCGATTGCTTTGAATCCCCCGGGAACTTCTCACCATGTCCCATACCAGACAGGCAGTGACCGGCGATTTCTCGGAACCACGACGCCAGTCATAGAGCATCCCGCCGAGAAGCTGACCAAAGAAGAAGGAGCCGATGAATGCGGGGAAGGTAATGAACTGCCACCCCAGTCCCGACAGAACACGAATGGCGATAATAAAGGGGACGGGCGCGTGAATAGAGAGAAACCACCCCCGGGAAAATTTCTTTTCATTCGCCCTCCAGTAGCCGAAGGGAATATTGAGAACTACAATAATGATGCCTACGCTTAATATGTCCATGCCGCCCTGCCCCTGTGATCCCACGCCTTTTTGCGCCATTCTTTAACGTTCCTACTATAACCGAACAGAGATCCATTTTCAAGAGGAGAAATAGTCCCCGTGTAACGCTTCAGTTACGTTGCAGGGGGCGGCGGTCCGTGGGCGATAGAAGCGCACTTTTCAGTGCCCCGCAAATCTTCGAAATCCAAAAGTGCTTTTGGGACAGGGCGCCTAACCTTGTACCACGAGTGCACAATCTGCACGTTTGCGCGGCAGAGCGAATGGACTGCCGCCCCTGGTAACTGAAGGGTTGCATCCCCGCAACCCCCGGCAAGCGTATTGATATTTTGCTATAATCCTTTTAACGTTTTGTTACCAGCCTTCATTTAACGAACCTCCCCGCAGCAGGCATGCAAGGGGAGCAGAGATTGGAGACGATCATGACATCACCATTTCCCTGGATCAAATCTTATGAGCCGGGTGTCCCTCCCAGACTACAGTACCCCGATATTACCCTTGGAGACATGCTCTCGAAAACGGTGACAAAGTTCCCCGATCATACCGCGCTCATCTTCTATGGGAAGAAGACAACCTACTCGGAGCTCGATGCCCTTGTGAACAGGTTCGCCCATGCACTTTCCCGTCTAGGGGTCAAAAAAGGAGACCGCGTTGCGCTCATTCTCCCGAACATTCCGCAGATGGTCATCGCCTATTACGGGACGCTCAGGATGGGCGCGATCGCCGTTGCCACCAATCCCCTCTACCATGAGCACGAGGTCGAAGTACAGCTCAAGGACAGCGGGGCGGAGACCCTCCTCGCCGTGGATATGTTTTATCCCGTGATCTCGCGCGCGCTGCCGAAGACCGGCGTAAAGCGTCTCATCCTCTGCGGCATCAAGGACTATCTGCCCTTCCCGCTGAACCTGCTCTATCCGATCAAGGCAAGGATCGAAAAACAGTGGGTGCATGTGAAACGGGTGCCGCCGATCTATGACTTTTTGTCCCTGCTCAGCGAGGCCCCGGCAACGCCGGTCAATGCCGACGTTTCTCCCGACGACACCGCAATTTTACAGTATACCGGGGGCACGACCGGTACGCCCAAGGGTGCGATCCTCACACACCGGAACCTCGTGGTAAATGCCGTGCAGAACCGGGACTGGCTCACCATGCGGAAGGAGGGCGAAGAACGGGTCCTGGCGGTCATTCCTTTTTTCCACGTCTACGGCATGACCACGGCAATGAACTTCGGGGTGCTCAGCGGCGCGCAACTGATCCTCATCCCCAAGTTCCATACCAAAGAGGTGCTTCATTTCATCAACAAGTACCGGCCCACGATCTTCCCGGGCATCCAGGCCATGTACCTGGCGATCGGCAACTACCCGAAGATCCATAAATACGACCTCACCTCGATCAAGGCGGCCATCAGCGGCGCAGGCCCGCTCATGCATGAGGTGCAGGAACGATTCGAGCACCTTACCAAGGCCCGGATCGTGGAAGGCTACGGTCTGTCCGAGGCCTCCCCCGTCACCCACTGCAATCCCGTTTTCGGCAAGCGGAAGCTGGGAAGTATCGGCTTGCCGATGCCGGACCTGGAAGCAAAGATCATGGACATCGAGACCGGGGAGAAGGAAATGCCTGTGGGCGAGACCGGCGAGCTCGTGGTCAAAGGCCCGCAGGTCATGAAAGGTTACTGGAACAAACCCGATGAGACCGCCCACGCACTCCGGGGCGGGTGGCTCCACACCGGCGACATCGCGAAAATGGACAACGAAGGTTTCTTTTATATAGTGGACAGGATCAAGGACATGATCAAGACCGTGGGCGAGAATGTTTATCCGAGGGAGGTCGAGGAAGTTTTGTTCATGCACCCCAAGGTAAAAGACGCCGTCGTTGTGGGCCTCCCTCACGAGGAGTTCCTCGGCGAAAAGATCAAGGCGTACATCGTGCTCAAAGAGGGAGAGACCGCCACGCCAGAGGAGATCATCCAGTTTTGCAGGGAACAGCTTTCAAAGTTCAAAGTTCCGAGGGAAGTCGAGTTCCGGAGCCAGCTACCGAAAACGCTCGTCGGCAAGGTACTGCGAAGGGTCCTTCGAGATGAGGAGATGAAAAAAGCAAAGGCGTAACCGGTGAGTTTGGAAGCCGAGGGAGGATGGAGACCGTTCGCTTCGCTGCGTTTTTCCTTGCCTTTGCGTCCCTCTTCCCTCGACTATCGTCCGTCGTTCTTACATCCTGCGTGTCGGATCTTGACTTTCTACGAATCTATCATTTCTGGAGCTTTGCAGTTAAGGCCGGAACGAACTGCATCACGTCCGCGACCACCAGCACATCCGCCACTTCGCCGATGGGAGCATCCTTGTCCTTGTTTATGGCGACCACAAACTCCGACTTCTTCATCCCTGCCACGTGCTGAATGGCCCCGGAAATGCCGCACGCCACGTAAAGCTTCGGCGCCACGATCTGACCGGTGGTCCCGACCTGGCGGCTGTGCTCGACCCATCCCGCATCGACCACCGGCCGGCTCGCTCCCAACTCGCCGCCGAGGGCCTTGGCCAGCGCCGCGATAGTTGCCACGTTCTCTTTCTTGCCGACCCCTCGACCGGCGCTGACGATCACCTCAGCTTTGGCCAGGTCCACTTCCTTTTTTTGCGGCGGCTCATAGCCGACGAACTCCAGGGGCGAAACAGCATCGGTCAGCTCGATCTTTTCGATCTGCGGCTTTCCCTGGGGCTCTCCGGGAAAGCTGAAGGCCCCTGACTGTATGGTGAGCACCGTCTTCTCTGTCTGCGGAGTGACGATCCGTCTCAGCTTGGCATTGCAGATGCCGACCTCAAATTTTGCTTCTTTGATGCTCGTGATCTCGGAAATCTGACCAACCTTGAGGGCCGCGGCCACCCGAGGGGCCAGGTCCCAGCCATAGGAGGAATGGAGAAAGACGATAGCGTCGGGATTTTCCCTCTTGACCGCTTCGAGCACGATCTTTTTGTGCAGGTCCGGGTTGTATTCCCCGTATTTCGCAGCATCGGCCAGGTACACTTTGGCGCTGACCCGGGGCGCTGCCGCTTCGTTCCCGATCAGGACCATTGCCTTTTCCGCCCCCAGCTTGTCGGCAAAGGCCGCCAATTCATAGCTGGAATCGAGAAGCTTCCCTTCCCGGTATTCGCAAATGAGCAGTGCTTTCATGTCGCTCCTCCTGATTTAAATGCAAATTCCAAACCTCAAATCCCAAATTACAAATAATCACCAATGACCAAATCTCAAAAACCAAACAGTTTGAAGCTTAGAATTTTTGGTGTTTGTTATTTGGAGCTTGCTCCTATTTCACAACCTTCGTTTTCTCTTTCAGAATACCGACGAGCTTCCCGACCATGTCATTCACATCCCCCTCCAGGACAACACCTTTCCCCTTCTTCTCCGGCGGATAGGCGCTGGCGGTGGCGGTCAGTTCCTTCTCCTTAAGGAACTCGGCGATCGGGAAGGCGAGAAGCTCCTTCTTTTTGGCCTTCATGATATTGGGAAGGGTCGGATAGCGGGGCGTGTTGAGACCGAGCTGACAGGTGATCAGCGCCGGCAATTTGAGCTTCACCACCGCCTTCATCCCCCCTTCAAGTTCCCGTTTTGCGGTGATGACCCCGTCAACAAAGGCAAAGCCGACCACGGTGGTGGCGCAGGGGATTCCTAAGAGTTCGGCCACAATGGTCCCGACCTGGCCGGAGCCCCGGTCCTGGGACTGCATTCCGAAGAAAATCAGATCAAAGTTCTTGTCGCGGCTGAAGCCTGCGATCGCGGAAGCTATCTGCCAGGGATCTTTGCGAAAGGAGGCATTGTCCTGAATGTGGACCCCACGGTCGCATCCCATGGCCAGGGCCTTCTTGATCGCCTCGACCACCCGGTCCGGGCCGATGGAAAGAACGGTAATGTCCGGCGTGTTGCCCTGCTGCTCCTTGAGCTGCACCGCCTGCTCAACGGCATACTCGTCATACTCGTTCATCCTGAAGGCCAGATCGGTCTCGTCATACCAGGTCCCTTCCCCGTTGACCTTGAACCTGGACGCCATGTCAGGCACCTGCTTGATGCAAACCAGTATCTTCATCACATCCTCCTAAACCAGGACCAAATTTGCCACAAAGACATCCCCGATTAAGTCATTCGGGGACAGGCTCCGACACGAAGAAATGCAAATACCAAATGACAAACAAACCGATTAGGGGAAATGGAGAGATGAGAGGCGAAAGGGGGACAAAACGCGAAATATATGAAGTATGTCTTTTCTCCATTTCTCCAATTTCCCCCTTTCTCCTGAAAGGTTTTTAATGCCCTAAATCGTTACGATTTGGCTAGTTATTTGGTGCTTAATTTATTCTTTTGTTACAATTCGTTCTGCAACAATCTCGGCCAGATCAAGCGCTTTCAGTTTTTCTTCGCAGTTATTGATCTTTATCCCGTCCTCGAACATGGTGAGGCAGAAGGGGCAGTTGGAGACAAGGACAGGGGCGCCTGTTGCCTGGGCCATGCTTACCCGCGTTGCGCTGATCCTTGTCCCCAGCTTCTCTTCCGCCAGGATCAAACCGCCTCCGCCGCCGCAGCAAAAGCTCGCGTACCCGGATTTCTTCATCTCCGTGATCCTGCCGCCGGCCGCTTTGAGCACAGCGCGCGGCTGGGCAATGATATCCATGTAGCGTCCCAGGTAACAGGAGTCGTGGTAGGTGAACTCGAAGGCTGATGGTTTTATTTTGAGCCTGTTGCTGTTGATAAGCCCGCTTATATAGGTGCTGTAATGCTCGACGTCGATATCCATTCCCAGGTCCTTATAATCTCTCTTAAGAGTATTGAAACAGTGGGGGCAGGTGGCGACGATCTTCCTGATGCCGTAGGCCTTGATCCGCTCGATGTTCTCTGAGGCCACTGTCTGGTAGAGGTACTCGTTCCCCAGCTTCCGTGGCGGCTCGCCGCAGCATTTCTCCTCTTTGCCGAGGATGCCGACCCGAATGCCCGCGGCGTTGCAGATCTTGATGAAGCTCCGGGCCACCTCCCTGTTTCTCTTGTCAAAGGAAGCGAAGCAACCGACGAAGTAGAGGATGTCCACATTGCTGTCCTGCTCCATGACCTTCACGTCGAGCCCGTCGGCCCATTCCCCCCGGCCTGCGTAGGCGAGGCCGAAGGGGTTGCCGTTCACTTCGATATCGTTGATCGCCGTCTTCACCTCGTCGCCGGGGAAGACCCCCTGCATGAGAGAGAGGTCCCTGCGCATCTCGAGGATCTTGTTCACGTGTTCGATATTTGCCGGGCAGATATGCTGGCAGGCAAAGCAGGTGGTGCACGCCCAGAGAACATCCTCGGTGACTTTTTCGATCAGCCCTGCCTGGGGGTTGGAGAAAGCCACCTCGCCGATCTGCTTCACGACTTTCATGGGAGACAGGGGCTTGCCTGTCGCATAGGCCGGACAGCGTTCCTGGCAGCGCTTGCAGGTGGTGCAGGCGTCGGCATCGAAAATATCTTTCCAAGTAAGGTCAGCGACCTTTGCCGCGCCGAACTGTTTGGCGCCTTCGTCCTCCAGGTTGATCGTGGCGATACTTCCCTTAACTGACAGATCGGTGAACAGGTAATTGGTGGAAGTGGTAAAGATATGGCGCAGCTTGGAGAAGGGAATGATGACGATGAAGCCCATGCTCAGAAAAAAGTGGACCCACCAGAGTGTCTTATGGGTACGGGACAGGGCCTCGGCTGTCATGCCGGGGAAGAAGAACTTCCCGAAGAGCATGCCGACGGGAGAGAAGAGCGCCAGGCCGGGATTGGTCACGAGCTCGGTGTCAGCGATCCGCAGCCCTTCGACGACAAAGCCGGTCAACAGGATGGCAAACAGCAGGGAGTGCACCACATAATCGTCAAGGATCGTCTCCAACCCATCCGGTTTTATGAAAAAGCGGCGCACAAGAAGCCCTCCGAGCATGACCAGCGCAACAAGGCCTGCCACATCAAGAGTCAGGGAGAATAGCCTGTAGAAGGCCCCTTTGAGAAAAATCCAGTCAAAGACCGGCTGGGTGAAATCCACCTGGGCCATGACGAGAAGGGTGCCGATGAACAGGAGGCCGAAGCCCCAGAAAAAGAGGGCATGGAGAAAGCCGGGGCCAAACACCCGAAGCACCTGCGTCTGGGCAAACGTGTTTTTCAGAAACAGTGATATCCGCTCCGGCAGGCGGTCGAGCCGGTTCAGCGCCTTTCCCAGTTTATAGGTGGCGAAGCGCCGGTAAAAGCCGTACAGAAGCACTGCGATGGCAATAAAGGCAAAGAAGTACATCGGCAGTATGGCAGCCTGTCCGACGTTCCAGTATATTTCCCGCGTGGCTTCCATGGAGTGCTCCTCTGATGTTAATGTCTATTTCCTTCTCAATCGGGTATCGTCTGCCGGTTGCCGCTATTCGAGTATCTTGTCCACATCGGTCAGCGGGAGCGCCAAAACATTTTCAGCAATAGGATAGGCCTCATCGCCCG
>DATDRO010000048.1:0-6380 GCA_035291685.1 Nitrospirota bacterium
CACTGTTTTTTCGTTGGGGCGGAAGGGTTGCGGAAATCGGCGGCCTTTCCGCGCGTTTCCTCTTGCCTTTCCGACCGAAGTCTATTATTATTACACACGGTCATGTACAAATACTATTTTACAGCGCTGCTGTTTTTTTTCTCCGCGCTTCCGGCTGCCGCCGCCGAACGCCGACAGGATGAGATCATCATCGCGGCCGTCGGCGACATGATGCTCGGCGGCAGGACCGAACCGTATCTGCTTCAACACGGACCGGATTACCCGTTTCGCGACACGCTGCCCATTCTCCGGCAGGCGGACGTCATCGTGGCCAACCTGGAAAGCCCGATCTCGACCCGCGGACGCGCCGTGGAGAATAAGACCTTTACGCTCCGCGCGGGCCCCATCGCCGTCGAGGCCCTGAAAAGAGCGGGCGTCCGCGTTGTGTCGCTCGCGAACAACCACTCCATGGATTTCGGCCCCCTTGCCCTGCAGGACACGCTCGCAACGCTGACGGAAAACGGGATCCTCTTTGCCGGAGCGGGCATGGATCTTGACGACGCGCGCGCTGCCGCCACGCTCAAGGTCGACAATACGACCCTGGCCTTTCTCTCGTACTCGCTGACGTTCCCGCTGGACTTTTTTGCATCCGCGGGGCGCCCCGGCACGGCGCCGGGCTATGCCGACTACGTGAGGGCCGATATCCAGAAGGCAAGGCGAACAGCGGACATCGTCGTTGTTTCGTTCCACTGGGGGGCGGAGCGCATGACCGTTGCCAAGGACTATCAGGTCGAGCTCGGCCGGCAGGCCGTTGACTGGGGGGCCGACCTCGTGCTCGGACACCATCCGCACGTGCTGCAGGAGCTCGAGGTGTATAAAGGCCGCCTTATCGCCTACAGCCTCGGTAATTTTGTCTTTGGATCACAGAGCAACCGTACGAACACGAGCATCATACTGCTCTGCACCTTTAGGAAACATTCTCTGGTAAAGATCGAAGCTGTGCCGCTGGATATCAACAACTATCGGGTGGAGTATCAGCCGCGCGTGTTGACAGGCCGTGCCGGACAGGCGGTGCTGAACGACCTCAATGCGGCTTCACGGCGGTTCAAGACCGGGCTCACGATCTCCGGCAACCGCGGGGTGTTGATGCTTACTCCAGCGCCTGGTAATTGACCTCGAACTTGGTCCTTGACCGAATCTCTTTCATCCACTGCTTGAATTTCTTTTCCTGTTTTTCCCGACGCAGCCTGCCCTCTATTTCCTTCCCGGCCTCTTCGATGCTCCTTCTGCCTGCGGGGCGCTTGTCCTCGAGCTTGAATATATGGAATCCGTAGGGGCTCTTCACGACATCGCTGATGCCTCCCCGGGGGAGCCCGAAGACCACATTAAAATCCGCGGGCATTTCGCCCTTCGCGAAATAGCCGAGGTCTCCGCCGCTCGCTGCCTCGGGCGCCGTGGATTTTTCCCGCGCGACCTTTGCAAAATCGGGCTGGACCTTCAGGAGCTCCAGCACCTTTTTTGCCTCTGCCTCGGTCGAGACAACGATCTGCCGGGCGCGCACCTGATCGGGCTTCTCAAATTCGGCGGGGTTTGACTGGTAATACCTGCGGATATCCGCGGCCGAGACAGAGACATGGCGATCGATCTCCCGGTTCAACAGCTTCTCGACCATCAGGTTCTCCCAGATGTCGGCCTTCCATTTTTCATAATCGACGCCGAGGCCCGCCAGGACCTCCTTCACATCCTTTCCCTGTTCGCTGCGGAAAGACTCGATCTTGCTGTTTATCTCCTGAAGGCTGACCTTTATCCTCTTGCGCTGGGCCTCGCGGAGCAGCATCTTGCGTTCTATCAGCCGGTTGAGAAAATCAACCTTGACCGAGGACTCGACATCGCTGTCGAGCTTGAAACCCGCGCGGACAAACCGTTCGAGGAACTCGGCCAGGGTGATCGGATCTCCGTTCACGGTTGCCACAACCCTGACATCGGGGGAGACGCCGGACTCGTCGCCCGCGGGTTTGCCCGTGTCATTTTTGCCGCATGAAAAAAACAACAGCCCCAGCAAAAGCACGGGGGCTGTATATTTTTTGAAGGGGGATATTTTCATGGTTTACGTTATTATTTTCCCGCCGGTACCGTCGGGTGCTGCATCTGGAGGCCTTGCTGAACGGACGGCTGCGAGAGCGTGCTCGAAAGCGCATCCAGCGCCTTATCGTCTATCGTGATCTTCGCTTTAGCCTTAAGTCCCTGCGCATACGCGAGGTACACCTCTCTCTGCTTTTTGTTGAAAAGCCAGGATTTGAGCTGCGGCTCGGCCGCTTTAAAGCTTAATATTTTGCCGTCTGGCGTGCGCATCTCGTTTTTGTGTTTGTTGTAATACTCCTTCACTTCCTGATCCGTGGGGACCGCCACCTTGTTCGCGATCTCTTTTTTCAAGAGGCTGTTGAAAAGTTCGTTCTTGAGCCCTTCTTCGATCTCGCGCTCCTTGTCCTTGCGGTACTGTTCCTGTTTCTTTTTGAATTCAGCGTCCTTATCCAGGCCCTGGCGTTTTGCTTCCTGGAGCACCACTTCGATCCCGATCAGATCATTGAGAAAATCCTTGCGGGCCCTGGGGTCCGATGTGACGGCCTGCTGCATCTGCGGCGGCAGCGCGTCGACCTGTTTTTTGAAGTCCCCTACCGTGATCTTGGTGCGGCCTATCTTGGCGAGGACGGTTGAGTCGGAACCTTTGCCGCAGCCGATGAAGGCGAGCATGGCAATGAGCAGTCCGGCAACGAGTAATTTTCGCATCATAGTGTCTTCCTCCGAATCTGGATTTTTGATTTTTTCTTGGTGAATCAGGACAAATGCTAACCCCTTCTTATAACACACTAAAGCAGTTCCTGCAAGCACTTTTTCACCGCCGCTGACGCGGTGTGGAGCGAGTGGTCGGGCAGGACGACCTGAAGCGTGTGTTCAGGAACCAGCCGTATCTTCCCTTTGTTCTTCTTGAGCAGCGCCATGACCTTGTCCGGCGAAACAACGGCGCCTTCGGCAAAAACGATGTTCACGACGTCCTTGCCGCTGTCGATCCTGGCGACGTTCGCTATTTTGGCGATGATCTTGATCTTCATGATCTCGAGCAGGTTGGAAGCCGGCTCGGGCAGTTCGCCATAGCGGTCCCTCAGGTCCCCGGCTATCGCAGCGATCTCGTCATCGCTCCCGGCGCTGGAGATCTCCTTGTATGCGGCCAGCCGCAGGCCCATGTCGCTGATATAGTCTTCGGGAATGAAGGCCGAGGCGCGCAAATTGATGAGCGTGTCCGTTTCCTTGACCGCCTCCTCGCCGCGCAGTTCGGCCATGGCCTCTTCCATCATCTGGGTATAGAGGTCTATGCCGATGGCGGCGATGTGCCCCGATTGCTGTTTGCCCAGCAGGTTCCCGGCGCCTCTTGTCTCGAGGTCCTGCGCTGCAATGCGGAAGCCCGCTCCGAGCTCCGAGAGCTCCTGGATGGCGCGGAGCCTTTTGCGCGCAACGTCCGAGAGCGTCTCTTCCTCGGGAGTGAGCAGGTAGGCGTACGCCTTCTCCCTGCTTCGGCCGACCCGCCCTTTTATCTGGTAGAGCTCCGCCAGCCCGAATCGGTCCGCCCGGTTGATGATGATGGTGTTGGCCCGGGGGATGTCGATGCCGGACTCGATGATCGACGTGGTCACGAGCACGTTCAGGTCGCCGGCGATGAACTTTGTCATGACCTCTTCGATCTCGTGCTCCTTCATCTGGCCGTGCCCCACTCCCACCGTTGCGTCGGGCACGAGGCCCCGGACAAAGTCGGCCATGCGTTCAATGCCCTGCACGCGGTTCTGCACGAAGAAGACCTGGCCTCCGCGGCCGAGCTCGTGCGTGATCGCCTCGCGGATGACCCGCGGCCCGAAGCGCGCGAGCACCACCTGGATCGTCTGGCGGTCGAGCGGCGGGGTCTGGATGATCGAGAGGTCCCGGATTCCCGCGAGGGACATATGGAGCGTGCGCGGGATCGGCGTGGCCGTGAGCGTAAGCACGTCCACGAGTTTTTTGAACTCCTTGATCCGCTCCTTGTGCCGCACGCCGAAGCGGTGTTCTTCGTCGACGATAAGAAGGCCGAGGTTCTTGAACAAAATGTCTTTCTGGAGGAGCCTGTGGGTCCCGATCACTACATCCACGGTCCCGTTCCTGAGCCCCGCGAGCGTCTTTCTCTGTTCCGCTTTGGTACGGAAGCGGGAGAGCATTTCCACTTGTGCGGAGAACGGCCCAAGCCGCTCAGAGAAGGTGCGATAGTGCTGGTCCGCGAGCAGCGTTGTGGGCACGAGCACGGCGACCTGCATGCCGTCTTCGATCGCCTTGAACGCGGCGCGCAGCGCGACCTCGGTCTTGCCGAAGCCCACGTCGCCGCAGACGAGCCTGTCCATGGGACGGGGCCGCTGCATGTCGGCGAGGATGTCCTCGATGACCTTTTCCTGGTCCGGCGTCTCTTCGTATGGAAAGGTGGACTCGAATTCCCGGTACAGGTTGTCCGGCGCTGAGAACGGGACCCGCTGCATGGCCTCACGCGCGGCGTAAATCTTGACCAGTTCCCTCGCCATTTCGAGGATGTCCTTCCTGGCCTTCTCTTTGGTCTTTGCCCACGCGGGGGCGCCGAGCCGGTCGAGCTTGGGCGAGCTGCCCTCGACGCCGATGTACTTTTGGACTTTGTCGAGGCTGTAGAGCGGGACGTAGAGTTTCGCGTCCGGTTCGTAGCGGAGAGCAAGGAAATCCGTCTCGATGCCGTCCAGGCTGATATGGGTGAGGCCGTGGTATTCGCCGACGCCGTAGTCCGCGTGGACCACGAAATCCCCTGGCTTCAGTTCCTTAAAGGAAGAGAGAAAGGGCGCAACCTTCTTTTTCTGCGCTGGCGGCAGGTGGACCTTTCTGCCGAAGATCTCCTCTTCGGTGATGAATATCATGCCGAGGTCCGGCCACGAAAAGCCTTCGGAGATCCTGCCGATCATGACCGTGACAGGCCACGGCCCGGTTTTCTCGTCAGATATTGTCGAACCGAGGATTACCCCGAGCCCGTACTCCAGGAGCAGTTTCTTGATCCGAACAGCCGCTTCGTCCGTGCCGCATACAAGAGAGACGCGGTTGGATTCACGCAAGGTTTTGATTTTTTCCACGAGGCGCGCCATCGAGCCTTCGCCCGTTGTGTCCGTATGCTGTTCCCGCTCAAGAGACCTCGTAAGCCTGACACCGAGCCATGCGGCGGATTTCGTGTCCATCCTGAGACTTTCCTGAGCAACAGCAAGCAGGCGGAGGTTGACGATGGGGAATGTTGAGAGTGTTGATTCGATCTTTTGTGAATCGAGATACATCTCGGAGACTTCGGGCAGGAGCCGCCCCTCTTCTGTTTCTTCCTTCCTGCCCGCCTCTATTTTCGCGGTCTGTTCTTCTATTACTTTTTTAAGATCATCCGGCTCGATAAGCGCTATCAGGCTGTCCTCGGGCAAATAGCGAAACAGGCTTTCCATCTCATAAAAAAATGGTGCGAGAAATTCCGCGCCCGGAGGCACGATGCCTTGATTGATCTGGCTTATAATATCTTCACGTGAAGATATTCTCGCCGCGTCATTCTGAGCGGAGCGAAGAATCTCATCCTTGCGCTCAGGGTAAACTCCGCGAGAAATCTCGTTTTCCGAGATTGCTTCGTCGCTATCGCTCCTCGCAATGACGCGTTCATTTGGTTTCTGTGCAAATCCGTGTTCATCCGTGGTCAAACGTAATCGCTTTTCAAACCGTTCGACACCACGTTGATTAACGATAAGCTCCCGCACGGGCAAAACGACTGCTTCGCGGATCTGGCCGATCGAGCGCTGTGTTTCAACGTCGAACTCGCGCATGGATTCGATGCTGTCTCCAAAGAACTCCATGCGGACAGGGTTCTGGTGCAGCGGCGAGAAGAAATCGACGATCCCTCCCCTCCTGCTGAATTCGCCTACGCGGGTCACGAGTGAGGCGGATTCATAGCCGGTTGCTACGAGTGCGGCTAAGAGGCTGTCAGGATCGATCTGTGCTGAGGCGGATATGGTTTTTACGGAGTCGGCAAACAGTTCCCAGGGCGGGAGCTTCTGCATCAGACCGGTTGCCGGTACGATGTAGATACCCGGGGTCCCGGAGATCAGGTTGTAGAGGAAACGCATTCTCTCGCCCACGGTACGGCTGTCAGGCGAATCCGCCTCGAAAGGAAGCACACCCCAGGGAGGAAAGAGGAGAATCTGCTCAGAGCCCTTTTTCTCAGCGTTCTCTGCGCCCTCAGCGGTGAACGGGTCCTTGATTCCAGCGAAGAATTTCAGGTCTTCGACCAGGGCTTCGGCTTCTTCCTCGGTCGCGGTTACGATAATGAGAGGTCTGTTGGC
>DATDRO010000049.1:0-5174 GCA_035291685.1 Nitrospirota bacterium
GTTCCTTCGCCTTGGGTTCCTTCGCCTTAGGTTCCTTTGTCTTAGGTTCCTTTGTCTTGGGTTCCTTAACTTCTTTTTTCTTTTGTTCCACCAGCTCGATCACGGCCATGGGAGCGGCATCGCCCATTCTGGTCCTCGTACGCACAATACGCGTGTAGCCGCCGTTCCTGCCGGAAAATCGGGGGGCCACGTCCGCGAACAGGCCCCTCACCACGGCCTCATCGTTAATGAAGCTCTGCGCCTGGCGCCGCGCATGAAGATCGCCCCGTTTTGCCAGCGTGATCATCTGCTCCGCCAGGGGCCGTATTTCCTTTGCCTTGGCAAGCGTGGTTTCGATCTTTTCATTCCTGAGCAGTGACGCAACAAGCATTCTCAAAAGGGCCTTGCGGTGCCCTGAATCCCTGCCGAACTGCCTTCCCGCACATCCGTGTCTCATGGTTTTTTCCTTACAATGCGTTTATAAGTTAAAATTCCAAATCTCAAATCACAAACCCCAAATAATATCCAAAATTCAAAGCTCCAATTCCCGAAACGTTTGTCATTTGGGGATTTGATTATTGAACTTTATTTGTAATTTGGTGCTTGAGATTTGGTGCTTTGCCTATGCCTCACTCGGTTTTTCCGCCAGAAGCCTTCTCGCCTCTGTTACGATCGGGTCGTCCACCTTCAGCCCGAGGCCCAGTCCCATCTCGGTCAGTATTTCCTTGATCTCATTCAACGACTTTCTTCCGAAATTCTTGGTCTTGAGCATCTCCCCTTCGGTCTTCTGCACCAGCTCCGCGATCGTTTCGATGCCGGCGTTCTTCAGGCAGTTCGCCGCTCTCACCGAAAGCTCGAGCTCGTTGACGCTGCGAAGAAGGTTCTCATTAAATGAAGGCGTCTTCTTGATCTCCTCTTCGGTCGCCGGTGACGCCTCCTCTTCCTCGGGGAGATGGATAAATATGCTCAGGTGGTCTTTGAGGAGTTTCGACGCGTGCGCTACCGCATCGTCCGGACGGATGCTGCCGTCGGTCCACACTTCGAGCACCAGCTTGTCGTAATCCGTTTCCTGTCCGACCCTCGCGTTTTCCACCTTGAAATTCACTTTTCGGATAGGAGAGAAAATAGCGTCAATGGGGACGACGCCGATGGCCTGCCCCGGCTCCTTGTTTTTCTCCGAGGGCACGTACCCCCTGCCGCGGCGGGCCTTCATCTCCATCTCAAGCTTGCCGTTCTTGTCCATCGTGGCGAGATGGAGTTCCGGATTCAGTATTTCCACCTCGGCATCAGCCTCTATGTCCTTGGCGGTCACTTCGCCGGGCCCTTTCGTTTTTATCGAAAGCGACTTGGGCTTGTCCGTGTGGAGCTTCAGCCTGACTTCCTTGAGGTTCAAGATGAGGTCCGTCGTATCCTCGATCACGCCCGGAATGCTCGAAAACTCGTGCAGCACACCGCTGATCTTCACGGAGGTGATCGCCGATCCCTCGAGGGACGACAAGAGAACGCGTCTCAGAGAATTCCCGAGAGTGGTCCCGAAACCCCGCTCCAGGGGTTCGGCTGTGAACTTTCCGTAGGTGTCGGTTATTTTCTTGGGATCGTACTGGAGTTTTTTGGGCATCTGAAAGTCTTTCGCTTTTTTAAGCATTGTTCCTCCATAACGGAGTGAAAAACAAGCACTGCTGCGTCCGAAAACAGAGAGACGTGCATGCCCCTCCGCATGAAAACGCAGCAGAGTGCTGTTTTGTGAGTAAGAGTAGCGTTATTTTGAATACAGCTCGACGACGAGTTGTTCTCTCACTGTCGGCAGGGTGGATTCATCCCTCGTCGGCAGCGACACCACGGTGCCTTTAAATTGGGCCTTATCGATCGTCAGCCATGAGGGGAAGCCCCGCTTTTCAACTGCAGCAAGGGTCTGCTGTATATGCGTATTCGCCCTGCTTGGCGCGCTCAACTCCACCACATCTCCGACCTTCAACAAGTAAGAGGGGATGCTCACCCTCTTCCCGTTCACGAGCATATGCCCGTGGCGAACGATCTGCCTGGCTTCTTTTTTCGAGCCGGCAAAACCCATTCTCTGAACAATATTATCGAGCCTCCTCTCCAGGAGTTGGAGAAGATTATCACCGGTGATACCCTTCATCCGCGCCGCCCTGACGAAGTAGTTGCGGAACTGGCCCTCAAGCACGCCGTACAGCCTCCGTATCTTTTGCTTCTCCCGCAGCTGCTGGCAGTATTCGGACTGCTTGACCCTTCCCTGACCATGCTGGCCGGGCGGGAAATTTCTCCTTACCACACCACATTTGTCTGTGTAACAGCGCTCGGACTTCAGAAAGAGTTTTAGTCCCTCTCTCCTGCAGAGCTTGCAGACAGATCCTCTATACCGCGCCACGTGATTCCTCCTAATGATAGTTCATAGATTTTTTCTATGAGCTATGAGCCATGAACTGTTTCTAAACTCTTCTCCGCTTCGGCGGCCTGCACCCGTTGTGCGGAATGGGCGTTACATCCTTGATCGCCGAAATTTCGAGCCCGGCGGACTGAAGCGACCTGATCGCCGACTCCCGGCCTGCGCCCGGTCCCTTTACGTATACTTCGACCTGCCTCATCCCATGCTCCATGGCCTTCTTTGCGGCGGACTCTCCGGCCAGCTGCGAGGCGAAGGGCGTGCTCTTTCTTGACCCCTTGAAACCCTGGTTGCCGGAACTCGACCAGGTGATCACATTGCCGGCCTGGTCCGTAATGGTCACGATCGTATTATTGAACGAAGCATGGATGTGCGCCACGCCGGAAGCTATGTTTTTTCTCTCTTTGCCTTTTTTTGCCATTTCTCCTCCGAGTATTCATGGACCGACGCCCCGCCTCTGAGCGGGGTCCGTCAACCCTCTCCGCGCGCCTTTATTTCTTCAGCATACCCTTCTTCTTACCCTTGCCCGCCATCGAGGACTTCTTCGGGCCCTTGCGCGTCCTGGCGTTCGTACGCGTCCTCTGTCCCCTCGCCGGCAGCGATTTTCTGTGCCTCAGACCGCGGTAGCTGCCGATATCCATCAATCGCTTGATATGCATCGTCACGTCCCTGCGGAGATCGCCCTCGACCGTATAATCACGTTCGAGGATCGCGCGTATCTTGACGATATCGTCTTCCGTGAGGTTCTTGGTCCTCACGTTCGGATCAACCCCCGCCTGCGCAAGTATCTTTTGGGCCGAGGTCCTGCCGATGCCGTAAATATAGGTCAGCGCCACCTCGGTTCTCTTGTCTTTTGGTAGATCTACTCCAGCGATTCGTGCCACGGTACCTCCTCAGAATAGCTCATTGCTCTTGGCTCTTGGCTCGTAGTTCACAACGTTGCTCAATATCAACCATGAGCTATGAGCTAAGAACGCTTTACCCCTGCCGCTGTTTATGACGCGCGTTCTCGCATATTACCCGTACGATGCCCTTGCGCTTGATGACCCGGCATTTGTTGCAAATTTTACGAACTGATGATCGAACTTTCATGACCCTCTGCCACCTTAATTATCTCAAGATTCGGTCGAAAACATATCTTCGAATAAATTTATTTGAACCGGTACGTTATCCTTCCCCGCGTCAGGTCATAGGGAGAAAGCTCCACCGTGACCTTGTCCCCCGGCAGTATCTTGATGAAGTGCATCCGCATCTTGCCGGATATATGCGCCAATATCTTGTGGCCAGTCTCCATCTCGACCCGGAACATTGCATTGGGAAGGGTCTCAAGCACCGTACCCTGTATTTCTATCGCGTCTTCTTTAGGCATCGTTACCGTTTTTTAGCGGGGCAACCATGTTGCCGTGAATTACGTCCCGCCTCGGCGGGATCGGCTCGCTCCATATTACCGCCGCGTCAGTATCCACGGCCCCTCAGGCATCACCGCCACCGTATGCTCAAAGTGCGCCGAGAGACTTCCGTCAGCGGTCACCGCCGTCCACCCGTCTTCGGTGATAACCGTCGCGCTCCCGCCCGCATTGACCATCGGCTCTATGGCAAACACCATGCCGGACCGGAGCCTCGGGCCGCGGTCCCGCTCGCCGAAATTCGGGATCTGCGGGTCCTCATGGAGGCTCCTGCCGATACCGTGCCCCACAAAATCGCGTACCACTGAAAAGCCGCGGGACTCTACATGCCGCTGGACCGCGTGGGAAATATCGTACAATCTGTTTCCCGTCGCAGCGGCCGCGATCCCCTGTGAAAGCGACTCTTCAGTTACGGTGACCAGCCGCTCTGCCTCAGGGCTTATTCTGCCCACCGGAAGGGTGATCGCCGCGTCACCGTAAAAGCCGTCCACGATCGCCCCGAGGTCCAGGCTTATGATATCGCCCTCTTTCAGGACAACGTCCCGTGAAGGAATCCCGTGGACCACCTGGTTGTTCACGGAAGTGCACAAGCTCCCCGGGTAGCCCCGGTATCCTTTGAACGCCGGTTTGCCGCCTGCGGAGAGAATGAACTTTTCCGCAAATTCATCGAGCGCCAGTGTATTCACGCCCGGACGGACCATTTCGCGGATGCCGTCCAGGGCATCTGCAACAATGAGGCTGGCGCTCCGTATCTTTTCAATCTCCTGAAGGGATTTTAGTATGAGCATGAAGCCGGGGATCCCTCATCTCCTGCCCTTGACAGAAACTCCCTTCAGGAAACCTCCGTAGTGCCGCTGTATCAGGTGGGACTCTATCTGCGATACGGTGTCGAGCGCAACGCCGATCACGATCAAGAGAGAGGTGCCGCCGAAATAGAACGTCACGTGAAAAGCCTTATAAAAGATATCGGGAAGCACGCAGACCGCCGAGAGGTAGATCGCCCCACCGAGGGTGATGCGCGTGAGCACCCGGTAGAGATAATCCGAGGTCTTTCTCCCCGGCCTGATGCCCGGTATAAAACCGCCGTATTTCTTCAAGTTGTCCGCTATGTCCACCGGATTGAACACGATCGCGGTATAAAAAAATGCGAAAAATATTATCATGGCGACATAGGTCGCTGTGTACAGGACCTTCCCGGGCGCGATCTGGTCGGCTATGGTCTTGACCCACCCGACCTCGGCAAAGCCCGCGATCGTCGCGGGAAACAGGAGGATAGACGAAGCGAATATCGGGGGGATCACGCCTGCTGAATTGATCTTGAGCGGCAGGTGCGTGCTTTGCCCTTTGTAGATCTTTCTTCCGACCATCCGCTGCGCATACTGGAT
>DATDRO010000050.1:0-4869 GCA_035291685.1 Nitrospirota bacterium
AGACCCTGGATCGCTCCGTCTTCCCCGAATGTGCCGTGCAGGGCGATGAATGCAACCTCGACGCCCGCGCGGGCTATCTGCTCTGCCGCATCCCGTCCCACGTCCACGGCCACGGTATTGTAGCCTTTTGCCTTGAGTGCACCAAGAATAGCCCGTCCGCTCGCGAGCGAAACCTCGCGCTCGGACGAGAGCCCGCCCATGAGAACGCCTATCTTTTTATTCGTCACCAGCTTCATAGAAGAAATCCCAAGCTCCCAATCACAAATCCCAAATTACCAATAATCACCAATGACCAAATCTCAACAACCAAACAGTTTGGAACTTGAAATTTGGTTATTGGAATTTCCCTGTCAGTCTTCTCCAATGATCTTGATCTCGGGCTCGAGCCGCACGCCGCGCTGTTCGAGCACCGCGTTCTTTACGATCTCCATGAGCGCGAGCACATCCGCCGCCTTCGCATGACCCGTGTTTACAATAAAGTTGGCATGCTTGTCGGAAACCTGCGCACCGCCGATGGTTTTTCCTTTGAGCCCCGCGGACTCGATAAGCTTGCCCGCGGACTCGTCCTGCGGGTTTTTGAACACCGATCCCGCGCTCGGCTGCCCCCAGGGCTGCCGCTGCTTTCTGGTATCCATAAGTTCCTTTACACGGGCCGCGACCTTGATCTTATCTCCGCGCCGCAGAATAAACTTCGCGTCGACGATCACGTGTCCCTCGGGAATGCGAGCGGTCCGGTAGCCGAACTCCATCTGCTCCCTGCCTTTCGTGATGACCTCTCCTTCCGGCGATATCATGGTAACGGAGTCCACGATGTCCCCCATCTCGCCCGCGGCCGTGCCGGCGTTCATGCAGAGCGCGCCGCCGAGCGTTCCCGGAATGCCGACGGCGAATTCAAGGCCCGTGAGGCCCTCCTCCGCCGCGAACGAAAGCAGTTTCGCCAGCGCGGCGCCCGCCTCGGCGTACACGATGACAAATGTTCCACCTACCGCGCGATACTCGCGCTCGGCCTTGATCCCGTTCATCCGCAGCACATTGATCACCATGCCGCGAAAACCGCCGTCCCGCACAAGGAGGTTTGTGCCGCCGCCGAGGACAAAATAGCTCAGCTTTCTTTTTCGGGCCTCCCGGAGAAGGGTGATGAGATCGTCCCGGTCAACGGGATATGCCAGAATGTCCGCCGGTCCCCCGATACAGAACGACGTATGTTTGCTCAAAGGTTCATTCAGCTTCACTTCACCGCGGATATCAGTGAATTCCATGTTTTAGTTTCTCCAATAATGTTTCCCCGACCTTCCACACATCCCCGGCCCCAAGCGTGATCAAAACGTCGCCTTTCTTGAGCATCCCGGCCAGATGGTCCGCGACCGCGTCCCGGTCGGCGAAAAAAGCCGCGTCCTTGTGCCCGTGCCTCTTGACGCCTTCGTAGATGGCCCGGCCGCTCACGCCGGGTATGGGCTGCTCGCCGGCGGCGTAGATGTCCATAATGATGACCGTATCGGCCTGGTTGAAGGACGTAAAGAACTCATCAAGAAGGTGCTGCGTCCTCGTATACCGGTGCGGCTGGAACACCGCGACCACCCTGCGGCCGGATCCGGCCTTTGCGGCGGCGAGCGTGGCCCTGATCTCCGTCGGGTGATGGCCGTAATCGTCGACGACGGTGATCCCGTTGACCTCGCCCTTGACCTGGAAGCGGCGCTGCACGCCGCTGAAACCCCTGAGCGCCGTACGGATTATCTCGACGTCGACGTCGAGCTCCCGCGCCACGGCGATCGCGGCGAGACTGTTATTGATATTGTGCACCCCGGGGATGGAAAGCTCGAACCAGCCGAGGTCCCTGCCGCGGTGCGCGACCCTGAACCGCGATCCAAGCGGAGCGAGAGAAACGTCCTTCGCCTGATAGTCGGCCTGGGAACTCATCCCGTACGTCAGATACCGCTTCTCAACAAAAGGGATGAGCGCCTGGATATGCTTTTCGTCGAGGCAGAGTATGGAGACGCCGTAGAACGGGACTTTGTTGATGAACAGAAGGAACGCGTCCTTGATCTCGTTGATGTCCTTGTAGTAATCGAGGTGTTCCGCGTCGATGTTCGTCACCACGGCGATGGTCGGCGACAGCTTGAGAAAGCTCCCGTCGCTCTCGTCCGCTTCGGCAACGAGGAATTCGCCCTGTCCGAGCTTGGCATTCGTGCCGAGGCTGTTCAGCTTGCCGCCGATGACGACCGTGGGGTCTATGTTGCCTGCCGCAAGCACCGTGGCCACCATCGAGGTCGTGGTCGTCTTGCCGTGCGCGCCGGCAATGGCCACCCCGTACTTGAGCCGCATGAGCTCCGCGAGCATTTCCGCGCGGGGGATCACCGGTATCTGCTTCTCCCTGGCGGCGACCACCTCGACGTTCTCCTTTTTTACCGCCGATGATATCACGACCACGTGCGGCGAGGTGATGTTCTCCGCCCGGTGGCCGATAAAGATCTCTCCGCCGATCTTTTTGAGCCGGTCGGTGGTATCCGACGTCTTCATATCCGAACCTGAGACCCGGTACCCGAGGTTGAGCAGCACCTCGGCGATCCCGCTCATGCCGATGCCGCCGATGCCGACAAAATGGATATGCTTAATTTTTTTGAACATAGGTCCTGCAGATCCTCACGATCTCCTGGGCGGCCCCTGACTCCATACGGGAGGCGGGTGTCCGTCCTCTTTCGGCATATTTCCGGATCATCGCGGCAAGAACGTCGGGCCGCAGATCTTTCTGGACGATCACCTCTGCCATGCCCCGGGACGCCAGCGTCCTGGCATTATACTCCTGATGATTGTCCGCTGCAAATGGAAACGGAATGAGCACCGCGGGCTTTCCGCAAACCGCGAGCTCGGCAACCGTGGTCGCGCCGGAACGCGAAACGACCAGATCAGCGGCCGCGTACGCCCCTGCCATATCGTATATGTAGGGCAGCACGTGAGCGGTGACGCCTGCTTCGCGGTACCCGGCCTTTACCTCTTCAACGTCCTTCTCGCCTGTCTGATGCAGGACCTGTATGGCTGGGGAATCCTTGAAGCCCTGGGCCGCCTGTTTCATGGTCATGTTGATGGCATGAGCGCCGCCGCTCCCGCCGAACACAAGGACCGTGAACTTCCCCGCATCAAGACCGAACTCTTTCAGCGCCTTGTCCGTGTTCCCCTGGTCTATTCCTTTTCTCACGAGCGGGCCGGTGCAGACCGTCTTTTTTTCCGTGAAAAAGCCCTTCTGGTTCGTGCCCGGAAAACAGAGTATCACGGTGTTCGCCAGCCTGCCAAGCATTCTGTTCGCAAGCCCGGGATATGAGTTCGGCTCAACGATAATGAGCGGGACCCTGAGCAACCATGCCGAAAGACCCATCGGCGCGGACGCGTATCCTCCGATTCCGATCACCGCGTCGGGCCGGACTTCCCTGAGAAGACGCAGAGACTGATACACGCCGCGCGGCAGCGTCACGATGGTTTTTGCGATGGAGGAGAAGCCCATGCCCTTGATCTTCTCCGCGGCTATAAAGCGCACCGGCAATTTCTCGGCCGGCAGCACCCTGACCTCGATTCCCTGCGTCGTGCCGACGAACAGAACTTCATTCCCCTTCTCGCGCAGCAGTTCCCGTGCGATAGCGATCCCCGGATAAAGGTGTCCGCCTGTTCCGCCGCCTGCGATGATTACTTTCATGCCTTGACCCTCATGACCCTGATTCCTTCGATATATTCAGCAGCACCCCGGCCGCGGCCATCATGATGACGAGCGACGAGCCGCCGTAGCTCACGAACGGGAGAACGGTCCCCTTCGTCGGCAGAAGACCGGTCACGACCGCCATATTGATGAACCCCTGGAGGCAAATGAGCAGCGTGATGCCGAGCGCCAGAAGACCGCTGAATCTGTCGCCAACGGTCAGCGAGGTCCGTATCCCGCGCCAGAGTATCATGCAGAACAGAAAAAGCACAATGAGCCCGCCGAGCAGGCCGAGTTCCTCGCCGATCACGGCATAGATGAAGTCCGAGTGGCGTTCCGGCAGGAACAGGAGTTTCTGCCTTCCTTCTCCCAGGCCGCGGCCGAACACCCCCCCGCTGCCGAACGCGAGGAACGATTGAATGATCTGATGCCCGGCGCCTGACGGATCCGACCAGGGATCGAGAAAAGCGAATATCCTCCGGCTCCGGTAAGCGGTGCCGGCCACGGCAAAGTACACGAGCGGAAGAGATGCCGCTGCCAGCGCCCCGAGGTGCAGAACATTCGCTCCGGCGGCGAATATCATGATGACCATCACGCCCGCAAGCATCATGGCCGCGCCGAAGTCCGGCTGAAGCCCCGTCACGCCGAGAAAGAGCCCGGTCACCACGCAGGCCGGGACAAGGCCGTTCACAAAATCACGGATTCGCTCTCCCTTCTTGGACAGGTAGTAGCTCAGGTACACCACCATCGCGAACTTTGCGAGTTCCGATGGTTGAAAAGTTAGGCTGCCGAGCCGCAGCCACCGCCGGGCCCCGTTGATCTCTCTCCCCACGGAAGGGATAAGGGTTGCCGCGAGCAACAGCAGGGATACGACAAGGAGCCCGACCACCGCGCGCTGGTTCGCAAGCGCGCGATGGTCCGTGTGCATGGTGACCGCCATGAGAGCAAGACCGATGAGCATCCACAGGATCTGGCGTTTCACGAAAAACGCCGGGTCATTGTAGTTCGTGAGGGCCACGACACTGCTTGAGCTGTAGACCATAACGACGCTGATAAGGAGGAGCGCCATGATCGAGAAAAAGAGCGTCTTATCTGCGTGTGCCTTGCTGTTCATTGAACTCCTGTTTTTGTATGGCGCATAGGAGACTTCCTTCTGTCTTCTGTCTTCTGTCTTCTGTCTTCTG
>DATDRO010000051.1:0-4004 GCA_035291685.1 Nitrospirota bacterium
CTCGGTCATCCTGTCGGGAATATAACATTCCACTGTTGCGCCCAAGTCCTTGAGCGCCAGGAAGAGGATAGCCGCGCCGGTAACGCCGTCAACGTCATAATCACCGTAAACGACGATCTTTTCACGCGCGGAAACCGCGTCCCTGATGCGGCGCACCGCCTTTTCCATGTCAGTAAAGATACGCGGGTCGGAGAGGCCGGACAAATCACTCGAGAGGAAAGAACGCGCGGTTACGGGATCGATGATCCCACGGTTGACCATCAGCCTCGCGATGAGGGGGTGGAGGCCTGCCTGGTTCGAGAGTTTTTCTGCGACGCCGGCTTCAGACTCCGCGAGGACCCATTTCATAGTCACCTGTCGGACCGGAAGAATTGTTACGATTTTTTCCCGGCATCTTTATTTTTCTCGTTGTCTCCGGAAATACCCTTCTTAAATCCTCTGATGGCCTTGCCGAGTCCCTCGCCCAGCTGCGGCAGGCGGCTTGCTCCGAATATGATCACAACGATGACCAGAACAACTAACAGCTCCGGCATTCCAAGTCCAAACATACTGCCTCCTTGTATTCCTGCGGCGTATTGAGATTGATAAATGAGCGTTTATCCGGATCGAAACGAGCTATTTCTTCTTCCACTATGCGACGCACCTTCACGCTCTCGAAGATCTTCCGTATCTGGCGGCTGTCTCGCTGGATCTGAGATTCTATCAGCGGGAGCAGCCTTTTGTGATAGACGGCATGAAGCGGCTCAACATTACCGCGGATCTCCGGCACCACGACATCGTATCCTTCCGCTTCCTTCGCCATGTGCCCGATAAGACCGGAATTCAGAAAGGGCATATCGCAGGCAGCGACAAAATTATATTCATCCTTTGACGCGAGCAGCCCGGAATATATCCCCGTGAGCGGGCCCCGCTTATCGATCGCGTCCGTCACCACGCTCACCGCATAGCGCGCATAAGACTGGGGAGAATTTGTCACAATGATCACCCTCTCGAACAGGCCCTTCAGGACGTTGATGACACGTTCGACCAGAGGCCTGCCGGCAACGTCCAGGAACGCCTTGTCGGTCCCCATGCGCCGGTTTTCTCCACCTGCGAGAATTATTCCAGTCATGAATAAATCTACAGTATTTACAATGAGGTGTCAACAGGGAAGTAGTGAATGCTCAGAAAGGAAACCGACAATAGCGCACTCGATACGATGAGCAGCAGGATGCGGCCATCTTTTTATCATGATGAAAAAATCACTTCCTAACCCTTTCCTTTCACCATCTCCATCAACTCCTCGTACGTGATCGTCTTCACTCCGAGGGCTTTCGCCTTCTCAATTTTCTTTGAGCCCGGGTCTTCTCCGGCAACGACATAGTCGGTTTTCTTCGAGACCGAACCGGCGGCGTGGCCGCCCATTCGTTCGATCAATTCTTCGATCTCATTCCTCGGCCTGGACAACGTACCGGTAACGACGATGGTGAGTCCATCGAGAGGCCCCTTCTCCTTCATTTCGCCTGCAACGTAGTCTGGATTGGATATTTTTAATCCGAGTTTTTTCAGGGTATCGAGCGTGCGGAGATTTGTCGGATCACTGAAAAAGAGCGATAAGGAGCCCGCGATCTTTTCACCCATCTGCTTGATATCAATGATCTGCTCCGGCTTGATATGGTGCAGGTCCTCAAGCTTCTCGAAATTCTTTGCGAGGAGACGCGCCGCGTACTCGCCGACATGGATGATACCAAGGGCATAGAGAAACCGCGCGAGGGTGGTATTCTTGCTCTTTTCGACCGCTTCGATAAGGTTCTGGGCCGCCTTCTCCGCGTACCGGGGAAGTTCGAGGAGGTCTTCTTTTTTCAGCTTGTAGATATCGACAAAATTCTTTATGAGGCCTTGCGTATAGAGAAGTTCCACGTTCTTTTCGCCAAGCCCTTCGATGTCCATGGCAGCACGCGAGGCATAGTGAAAGATGCGCTCCTGGACCTGGGCAGCGCAGTTCAGGCCGATGCACCGGTATGCCACCTCGCCTTCCCCCCTCTCAACGAGCGAGCCGCAGACCGGGCAGTGCTTGGGAGGAGGGTATTTCTTCTCATGGCCCGTTCTTTTCTCTTTGATGACAGCGATTATGTGCGGTATAACGTCCCCTGCCCTTTCAACGACCACCGTGTCGCCGATACGGATGTCCTTTCTCTCTATTTCGTCCCAGTTATGGAGCGTGGAGCGCGAGACGATCACGCCTCCGATCTTTACCGGGTTGAGCATGGCTACCGGAGTTATGGCCCCGGTCCGTCCGACGCCCGCGGTGATGTCCTCGATCATGGTTGTTCCCTGGTGTGCCGGGAACTTGTAGGCTATGGCCCAGCGTGGTTCACGGGTCTTGAAGCCGAGGGCCTTTTGGAGCTTGAAAGCGTTCACCTTGACAACAGCGCCGTCGGTCTCGAAGGAGAATTCAGGTCTTTTGGCCTCGATCTGCTTGATCGCGTCGATAACCTTTTCGATCCCCTGCGCTAAGTCTAATTCCGCGGGACCGGGGAAATGTGCCTTCTTGAGCCAGGCCGCAAAGTCTGTATTGCTTTTGAATTCTATCCCTTTCACGGCGCCGACGCCGTAACATGACATGTGGAGCTTCCGGGCTGCCGTGATGGATGAGTCCAGCTGGCGCACCGAACCGGCCGCGGCGTTTCGCGGGTTGGCAAACAGCTGCTCGCCGCTCTTCTCGCGTTCCTTGTTCAGCTTCTCAAACTCTTCGATATCTATATACACTTCGCCCCGGATATCTATCTCTTCGGGAATAGGGTCAACTCCCTCGATCTTGAGCGGGATCGCCTTGATCGTCTTGATATTCGTCGTGACATCCTCGCCTTCATACCCGTCGCCCCGTGTTGATGCCCTGACAAGAAGACCGTTTTTATAGCCAAGCTCCATGGCAAGGCCGTCATACTTCGGTTCAACGGTGTATTCCACGTCTTCGTCGGACTTGAGGAACCTCTTGACCCGCAGGTCGAACTCCCGGACCTCGTCATGGGAGAAAGCGTTGTCCAGAGAGAGCATGGGTTCCGTATGTTTTACTTTTTCGAATTTATCAAGCGGCGGCGCGCCTACGCGTTGGGTGGGAGAATCGGGAAGGACGTGGTCATATTGCTCTTCAAGTTCCATGAGCCGGCGGAAGAGGCGGTCATACTCTTCGTCAGAGATGACCGGGGCATCGAGCACATAATAGCGATAATTGTGTTCGTTGATATCCTTGACAAGCTTTTCTATCTCTTTTTTGATACCCGTAGGGATCTTTTCCATATAATAATATTAGCCGGAATGTTCTCATCGACAAGGATCTTCATGCAAGGGCTTCGTCCGGGATGACCTGCTCTTCGGCGAGTTCAGCCGCATAATCAATGCAAGCCAGAACATCTTCTCTGGTGAGCGACGGATACTCCTGCAGAAGGTCTTCGATGGTATCGCCGTTCGCCAACATATGTAAAATCTGATGAACAGGGATCCGGGTTCCTTTGATGCACGCCTGTCCATGACATACTTTAGGATCTATTGATATCCGTTCAATCATGCTGATCACTCTCCTTTCAGCGGACTTCCATTAGCAAACGCGTTCATTTTACAGAAACTATATAAAAGTATTCTTTTTTATGCAAGAACTATTGAATTATTATATCAATTTTCCATTATCGATGCAAAGAAAATCACCGACAGCAAGGGGCCGAAAAAAACCGCCCCCACTAATGAGGGCGGCAAATCCAGAGCATGGTTCATTTTAAACGGATGCACGTGCTAAAAAGCAACCTTCTTATCCCTCTCCTGGTTCCACTTCACCCACTCGTCCGCGTCCTCCTGCGATGTAAAATCCTGCGGCGGTGATGCTACGCCCTGCGGAGAGATCGAGATCTGCTGCATGGACTTTATGATTACCTGCCACTCCTCCATCGTCACCTCACGTACCGGCGAAGGAACCTCGTGCGGACCGGGGACCGGAACCGGGCCGGACACCTCTGTTGCTGGCTTCGGCA
>DATDRO010000052.1:0-2665 GCA_035291685.1 Nitrospirota bacterium
AAATTGTTATTGTCAGGAGCAGTTACAGACGAAGACGTAACTGCTTTGCGACGCTTTTGGCATCGTTTGCCTTTGAGGGGATGTATCTGATTTTCATTCCTGCTCTTTATTCTCCTGCCCCTTCTTTAACGACTCCAGATACTCCTCCCATTCCATCGGGAGGAGATATTTTTTCTTGTTGTTGCACTCCTTGCACGCAGGCACGAGGTTCCCCTGCGCTGATTTGCCGCCGCGCACGATCGGAATAAGGTGGTCCATGGTCAGTTCCTGAGGCTTGAACGTTCTTCCGCAATAGTGACAGACGCCTGTGGAGCGCTTCCGCTTCCACCACTGGGAGTTGCGGAGTTCGCGGGCCTTGGCCTTCTCCCGCTTGATATGCTCGTCATCGGCTGTAGTAAAATAATCGGTCATGGTGAAAAAAGTAGATAGCAGGCAGTACACAGCTAAAAAAGGTATAGTTCCTCTTCTCTTCCTGTCCCAGCCCTTCAATTCCGTGTTTATGAACCTCAATACTACCGATTTTCCCTGAACTTGTCACGATAAAAAACGCAGACCTGCCGAAAAGCTGACCCACCACGTAACCTCTCAAAAAATTAATATTTTTCTTGACATTAACTTGCCTGAACGATATACTTTGGCCATTGGGTGGTATGAAGTGGGAAGCTGTGGGTATCAGCGGGAGGCCGATGTTCAGAGGCGGTTTTGAACATAGCGTTGACTCGAAAGGCAGGGTAAGTGTGCCGTCAAAATTCCGCGATATCATTGCGGAGCGCTTCGACGGCAAGCTTGTGCTCGCCCTCGATTTAGACCGCTGCCTGACGGTCTATCCCCTGGAAGAATGGGAACGGCTTGAAGAAAAGATCAAGACCCTGCCCATGATGCAGAAAGAGGTGAAGGATTTTATGCGGTTTTTCTTCTCCTCTGCCACGGAGTGCGAACTGGACAAGCAGGGCCGCCTCCTGATCCCGCCCGTGCTTCGCGAACGCGCGGGGATCAACAAAAACGTGATGCTCGTCGGCATCATCAGCAAGATAGAGATCTGGGACGTAAAGTCGTGGGAAGCGAGGAATTCTCAGAACGGAGACAAGATCAGCGAGGCGCTTGGAGTTCTGGGCCTGTAAAGAATGGACGACAAAATAAAAGTATATCAAATGAACCTTGAAGGAGAGGTCGACGCCGGGAAGATCTCGGAGATCGACCGGGTCATCGGCCAGCTGGTCAAAGGGGAGATGTACGGCCTCATCCTTAATTTTGAAGCAGTTGAGCACATCCATTTTACGATCCTTCCGACGCTTGTTGAGGAGAAAAAGCGGCTGCAGTCTTTCGGCGGCGATATACGCCTCGCGGGCATGTCCGACTATATAAAGAATATTTTTCGCACCACCGGGGTGCTTGACGCGTTCCAGGTGTTCGACACCCCGCACCAAGCCGCCAGGAGTTTCGGCGTGTCAAAGCCGGCGACGAACTTGCCGCTCGGCTTGTGAAGAGTTCGGAGCAGGGAGTTCGGAGCGGGGAATGAGCAGTGAGCCGGAGCAAAAAAAAACCTTAGCGAATACTCCGAACTCCGAACCCCGGACTCCGAACGTGGAACACATCACGGTCCTTCTCCGCGAGGCCGTTGATCTGCTTGCGCCGAGATCCGGTGGCGTGTATGCGGACGGGACGATCGGCGGGGGCGGGCATGCAGAGGAGATCCTGAAACGCTCCGCACCCGACGGGGTCCTTATCGGCATGGACCAGGATGCGGAGGCTCTGGCGCGCTGCCGTGAAAGACTATCTCCCTATGGCAGCCGCGTGCTTCTGCGCCGGGCGAATTACCGCGATATCACCTCAGTCCTTGCGGAGGCCGGCTTTTCGGCGATCGACGGCGCGCTGATAGATCTCGGTGTATCGTGGTTTCAGGTTAAGACGCCGGAGCGGGGTTTCAGCTTCATGCTTGACGGCCCCCTTGATATGCGCATGGACACCAGCAGGCTCGTGACGGCCGCGGACCTGGTGAATACCCTTTCCCCTGAAGAGCTCGCGAGGACCATTCGCGAATACGGGGAGGAAAGGAAGGCAGGCGCCATAGCGAGGGCGATAGACAAGGCGAGGGCCCGGGGGCCCATCACGAGTACTGTTCAATTGGCCAATATTGTCTCGAGTGTCTTTCCCCCGTATATTCCACGCCGTATTCACCCCGCTACCCTGACCTTTCAAGCATTGCGGATCGCGGTGAATGATGAGATCAACGCGCTGAAAGAAGGATTGGTCCATATGCTCAGCGTGCTCAAGCCCGGCGGAAGATGCGTAGTCATCTCTTTTCATTCTCTTGAGGACCGTATCGTGAAGCAGACCTTTGTACAGGAAGCGCGGGGTTGCGTCTGTCCGCCGAAAATGCCTGTTTGCATGTGCGGCCAGAAGCCCCGCTTCAAGATCATCACCAGGAAGCCCGTCGTCCCCGGTGCGGACGAGGCGGGAAGAAACCCTGCGGCACGGAGCGCAAAACTCAGGGCGGCGGAGAAACTATGAATACAAAAGCGGGAGACATCGGCTTTTTGCTGTTCGAGCAGAGCAGACGGGGCAGCCTGCGGCGGGTGCTTGTCGCCACGCTGGTCATCCTCGGGCTCATTTTGTACGTCGGCGCGAAGATCAGGATCGTGCAGCTTGGTTATCAGATCGAGGC
>DATDRO010000053.1:0-4939 GCA_035291685.1 Nitrospirota bacterium
TGGTCGCCTGACAGGGCAAGCATGGTCGCCGCACTCTTCGCCATGTTCGGCACGATGAACCGTACATGCTTGAATTGTCCGCGGATAATATCGACAAGTGAGTCAGCGGCTTCCGCGAGTCCGCCTGGGCTATGCAGCAAGATATCAACCGCTTCGCCCTCCAGCCCCTTGGTCACTTCAATAAAACCTTCCTTATCCGACCAGTCAAGCATGATACCGGAACCCGCGGCCCGCGCCTTTGCTTCGTTCAGAAAGTCCACTGCGTAGACGATCAGGGGGCGCTTGGTATGTTCCGTGACCGACCGCATCTTCCCCCTTCGCACGGTATCTAAATCCAGCGGGGACTGAGGGTCTTTCTGCGTCGCCGCGATCTCTTTCAGCACATCATTCCATGTATTCGGGCTCATGTTCACCTCGTGACTGGGATACTCACTTTTCTTCATTCCGACGGATCTGCCCTTTTCAGCTCCGTATATTTCTTTGCCGATCCCTTCGCTTTTTCCACCGGATACTTCGCTTCGTTCATCACGATCTTCTTCTCCACTTCGGCCAGCAAATCAATATTATATTCCTCGCTAAGATAGGTGAGGAAGATGAATATGTCAGCCAGTTCTTCTTTGACATTTTTGAGTTCTTCTGCGGTGAGATTGCGGGACTGCTCGGTGGTCTTCCAGAGGAAGTTTTCAAGCAGCTCCCCTGCTTCGATGGAGAGGGCTTCTGCGAGGTTCTTGGGGTCGTGGAATTGTGCCCAGTCGCGTTCGTTCCTGAATGCGATGATATTTTTCTGGATGGATTCTAAATCAGACATAATCCTCCATAAACCGTTACGGCGCAAGCAATTGAATAATTAACGACTTTACTACAGTTGATTGCAAATGTCCAGAAAAGATATAGGGTGGCCTAAGAAGCTGAATCAGAATTACAGCGTGAAATGTTGACGTTTCGAGGAGATGCCGAGACTGCAAACTTCAGAAAGAAGTTAATACAGCAAATTACACTCGGTAACCTTGACTTTTTATACTTCCATGATGACCGGCAAGCTTATGGGCGCCGTGCCGTGCTCATCATTCTCTTACTTGAGGCTCTTGAGATCTTCTCGCTGTCCTTTTTGTTCGTAACGGCCAACACCACGACTGCGTCCGGTGTTATCCGATAGTACGCCCGGTAGTCTCCGCTTCGCAGGCGGTAAAGCGGCGGCTTATAGCCGGTCAGTTTTTTTATCCTGCTTTTACCAAAGGGCAGGGGATTTGTTTCCAAATAGTCTTTAATGTCTTTGACGAGCTGGAGGGCGGCAGCGATGCTGAACCGCGCGATATCGCGCTCAGCGGACGGGCTGAATATGATCTTATGATTTTTTGGGTCCACGGCGCTTTTCCAGCTTCTTCAGCAGCGCGTCGGCGCCGATCCCGCCGTGCGCCGTATATTCGGCAAACGACTCTTCGACCTTGGACTTGAAAACGGGGTCGTTTTCGATCACGTAGTCCTCCAGATCTTCTTCGGTTATGTGGTGGAGAACCGCCATGGGTTTTCCGTGTGAGGTAATGATAATGTCGCTTTTTTTGGACTGCTTGAGAAGGTCCATCGTCTTGTGCTTCAGTTCTTTTATTCCCGCAAAACGCATAATGCCCTCCCTGAATAAGTTACACTAAAGTATAACTTTTTTCGGATGGACCGTCAAGGATATTTCGCTACACTTCCATAATGATCGGCAGGATCATCGGGCGCCGCTCCAGGCGCTTGTTGATGAACTTCTTGAGCGCGCTCCGGACGCGGGCGGAGACGAGCGACCAGTCGCCCTTGGCCTCGGGGATCATGAGCAGCAGGGTGTCCATCACCACGTCCCTTACCTCGGCGATGAGCTCCTGCGAGGCGTCCTCGAACACGAACCCGCGAGAGATGATATCCGGGCCTGATACCACCTTGCCGGTGACCTTTTCGATCCCGAGTATCACGATCACCACGCCGTCATGCGCGAGCTTCATCCGGTCGCGGAGCACCACCGTATCCACGCCGGTGTCCACCGTGGCGCCGGCGACCTTGCCGTCTATGTAAACCCTGCCGACATGAACAAATCCCGCGCGGCGCGCGGTGTCCGCGGTAAATTCCATGACCTCTCCGTCCTCGAGGATGAAGATATTTTCCTCGGGGATATTCACCTTTTGCGCCAGCTGAGAATGGTACACGAGATGCCGGTACTCGCCGTGCACCGGGATGAAGTACCTGGGCTTGATGAGGCTCAGCATGAGCTTGAGCTCTTCTTTGGAAGCATGGCCCGAGACGTGGATCTCCGACACCTTTTCATAGAAGACCTCGGCGCCGTGCTTGAAGAGGTGATTGATGATCCTCGCGATGGCGCGTTCGTTCCCCGGGATCATCTTCGATGAGAGCGCGATGGTATCGCCTTTTTTTATCTGAAAGTGCTTGTGCTCGTTCGCGGCCATGCGGCTGAGCGCGCTCATGGGCTCCCCCTGGCTCCCCGTGGTGATCATCACGACCTCGTTGTCCGGCAGCGTCTTGAGCGCGTCGACCTTGAGCCAGGTGTCGGGCGGTATCTTCAGGTAGTTCAGATCGAGGGCGATCTGGGTGTTCGCGATCATGCTCTTGCCGTTCAGGATCACCTTTCTCCCGAACATGACGGCAACGTCCACGATCTGCTGCACGCGGTGGATGTTCGAGGCAAAGGTCGCGACCACGATCCTCCCCTTGGCCCGCTGGAAGATGTCCTCGAGCCCGCGTCTTACCTCTTTCTCGGAGAAGGTGTAGCCGCCCTGCCCGGCGTTCGTGCTGTCGGACAGGAGGACGAGCGTGCCCTTGTCGCCGTATTCGCTGAAGGTGCGGAGGTCCATCACCTCGCCGTCCACCGGCGTGGGGTCGATCTTGAAGTCCCCGGTATGCACCACGCGGCCCACGGGCGTGGTGATGCCGAGGCCGCAGCCGTCCACGATGCTGTGCGTGACGCGGATGAACTCCACGCGAAAACAACCGAGTTCCACCACGTCCCTGGGTTTTACGGTAATGAGTTCAACCTCCGTGTCGAGGTCATGTTCTTTGAGCTTCTCCTTTATGAACCCCAGGGTCAGGCGGGTGCCGTAAACCGGAACCTTGATCTCTCTGAGGAAGAAGGGGAGCGCGCCGATGTGGTCTTCGTGGGCATGGGTGATCACCACGCCGCGTACCTTATGACGGTTCTGGATGAGATAGGTAAAGTCCGGGATCACGATGTCCACGCCGAGCATCTCGGCGTCGGGAAACATGAGCCCGGCATCGATCACGATGATGTCGTCCCCGTATTCGAGAACCGTGGAGTTGAGCCCTATCTCGCCGATGCCGCCGAGCGGGATGATCGAGAGCGCGGGGCCGTTCGTGACCGGAAGAGGCGAAGAAACAGGGTCGGAATTATCTGACAGCGGCATTTTATCTCCTTAGAAAAAATAGAATACCGCATTTTTGGCATTAGTTCAAGCGTGATTTTGCGGGACGTTAGGACGCCTACGCTTGCCTTCTCTTTCGGCACCTGCCATAATAATATACAGCATCTTCTGTTCTTCTATCGCCTTCCGCACAAAAAAACCATACATTTTCAGCCAGTTCTTTTCTGGTACGTTATTTGCTTTATGCTCTGTATAACCGTTCATGATGAAGGATACGGCATAGATTTAAAAAAATACAGGCAGTAAAAGGGGGAGAAAATGGCAAGAAAAATTTTCGGTTTCGGTTCACTGGTTCTGGCAATATTTGCATTCGCCGCAATGGCGTCCGCAGAAGACGCAAAGATAGGCAGTATGACCCTGGATGAGCTCAAAAAGGCGCTGGGCATGAGTGTCTATCTTCAGGGCGGGTATACGTATAATGGAAATGCCGGCACGGTAGCCGCGAGCGGCGACACAGAGCAGAACGATCTCAGGGTCTTCGATCACAAGGCGAACAGCTTTGTTCTGGACATCGCGCAGATCGTCTTCGCGAAGGACGCGGCACCGGGAAATACCGGCTATAAACTGAAGTTCTCCGCAGGAGAAACGGCAAAGTGGATCCATTCACGCGGGCTAAGTGGTGTTGCACCCACTCCCGGTTCCTTCAACAACGCAGGTGAGGCTACGGACTCCTTAGACGTTACCGAGGCATACGTCAGCTATAACGCAGCGCTCGGCAAGGGACTGCGGTTCGATCTCGGAAAGATGGTCACCTACCACGGCGCAGAGGTGATCGAAGCAATAGACAATGTGAACTACTCACGGTCCTTCCTGTTCAACTACGCCATTCCGTTCACGCATACGGGGCTTAAGGCGAGCTATGCGTTCTCCGATGCCCTGAACGCGAGCCTCCACGTCGTAAACGGATGGGACAACAGCACCGACAACAACAAAGGAAAAACCTATGGTCTGAGCGTCGGTTTTACCCCGGCAGAAGTGTTTTCAACGATCATCAACCTGATGTCCGGTCCCGAACAGGATAACAACAGCCGCGACAAGCGCTCGCTGGTCGACGTCGTGGCAACGATCAAGCCGGTCAAGAAGCTTTCGCTTATCCTGAACGGAGATTACGGCAGGGAGCAGAACGCGGCTGCAGGCAACACAGAGCCTGCCGTATGGTCCGGTATCTCCGGCATCGCGAAATACGAGATAGACGACAAGTACAGCGTCGCGATAAGGGCGGAATCGTTCAGGGACCCGGAAATGGTCCGGACCGCTACGGTGAGGCACGTGAAAGAGGTTACCTTCACTCCCGAGATCAAGCTGGCGGGCGGCCTTATCCTGAGACCCGAGTATCGTCATGACTGGTCTGATGATAAGGTGTTTGACAACGGTACGAAGAAGTCGCAGGACACCATTGCCCTCGGCGCGATGTACAGATGGTAGCAGTATTTTCGGGGAACTTTTTTCGGCAACCCTTCGGTGAAAGACATTTTGACAAACGACATTTTTCTGTTTATCATGGGCCT
>DATDRO010000054.1:0-5433 GCA_035291685.1 Nitrospirota bacterium
ATCTGCTCCACCGTGGAGGAGGTCTCAACCACCGTTGATGCGAGGGTCTCCATGTTCTTCGCCACCTGGTCCGTGGTCACCGTCAGCTGCTCGATGGTGGACGAGGTCTCGGACACGCTCGAGGCGAGGGAATCCATGTTCCTGGCCACGTTCTCGACGGACGCCATCATCTGCGTCACGGAGCTCGACGTTTCCTGGACATTGGCCGAGAGAGCGTCGGTGTTCTTGGCCACGCTCTGGATCGAGGCGGCCATCTCTTCCATGGACGTGAGCGTCTCTTCCGCCGCCTGGGAGGTGGTCGAGGCCCCCTGCTTCACGTGCTGGAAGCTTGCCGCCATCTGCTCGGCCGACGAGGCGGTCTTGAACGCTGTCTGGCGGATACTGGTAATAAGATTTTTGAGGTCAGAGGTCATCTTGTTCATCGTTTTGCCGAGCTTTCCGAGCTCGTCATGTGATCTTACGCGGACACTCTGCGACAGATCGCCGCCGGCAATATTCGACGCCGCGACCACTGCCTCCGCGGTAGGAATGACGACCATTCGCCTTACCATGACATATACTACAGCAGACAGCATGAGTACTATCCCGATACCCGCGCCGAACAGCAGCCACACGATCCGCCATGCAGACTTCTTCACCCCTGCTCTTGAAAAGCCCAGATTGACCGTGCCAAGCTTTGACCCCTCGATGTCTACATCCACCGTTACCCTGAGGATGTCTAATTTCTCCTTCAGCCTTGCGGCAAGCGCGGCCACGTCTTCCGGTTTCTCCTGTGCCAGAATCGCCTTCACTCCCTGGTTTTCGGTGTTAAAGCAGGCGACGACGGTATTCAACGCTCTCCCCGATGGGTCAGCAACGTAGGCATAGAGCATGTCTTGAGATTTTATAGCCTCGGAAACCAGACTGTCGAGCTTTATAATGTCCTTGTAGAGAATGGGGTCGGTCCCGGCCCTGCCGATGAACAGCCCCATCTCGCGTCCTCGCGTCTCTATGTGTCCGTACTGATTCTCCGTATACATCCCGGCTGCTGTGATGATGCCCAAAATCATGACGAGAGAAATTATTCCAGTAAGTGCGAGCACCAGCTTGGTCCCCATACTGGCGATAATTTTTTCCTTTAGTCGTCGCATCATAGCCAGGGCTCCACGTGTATAAAAAGAGCAATATTTTTTTTAGTGTGAATAGTCCGGTTCCTCATATGATTTTCGCCGTATCAACAATAAGAACGACCTGGCCGTCGCCCAGGATCGTTGCACCGGACACTCCGAACGTATCTCCCAAATAGTCATCGAGCGCTTTGATAACCACTTCCTGCTGGCCCATGAGCCGGTCGACGATAAGCCCAAGCTTCTTCTCGGCGCGGCCAAGCACCACCAGGTAATACCAGCCCGCCTCGTTTCGGGGAAGACCAAGCACCTGGCTGAGCCGCTTGATCGGCAGCACGCTTGACCGCAGTTGCACAACCTCTTTCCCGTCCGCGCGGTGCAACTCCATCGCGGGGACCTTGACGCTCTCGAGCACCGCGCTGAGCGGGATCGCGAACAGTCCTCCCGATGCTTCTACAAGGAGGGCGGGAATAATGGCGAGCGTGAGCGGCATTTTTAGGATGAACTCCGTGCCGAGGCCGGGCTCGCTCTTTACTTCGATGATCCCATTAAAGCTCGAAATGACCTTCTTAACAACATCCAGGCCCACCCCCCTGCCCGATGTCTCGGACACTTTTTCGACCGTGCTGAAACCGGGCAGGAACACGAGCCCGCACACATCCTCATCAGAAAGCTGCTGGTCTGCTGAAATAATTCCTCTCTCGATCGCTTTCTTTCGGATCCGCTCGGCATTCATGCCCGCGCCGTCATCCTTCACGGAAATGACAATATGGTTTGACTCCTGTTTTGCGGAGAGATGGATGCTCCCGGCCTGCCGCTTATCAGCATGCAGGCGTGTTTCGGGCGGCTCGATGCCGTGGTCGATGGAATTTCTGATGAGGTGAAGAAGAGGATCGCCGAGGGCGTCGATCACGGTCTTGTCGATCTCCGTGTCCTCGCCGGAAACGGTGAGCTCTACTTCCTTGCCCTTTTGTTTCGCCAGGTCACGGACCATCCTGGGGAACCGCTGGAATACGTTGCGGATAGGGAGCATCCGGACCCGCATGATCGCATCTTGAAGCTCAGCCGTCGTTTTCTCGATCATCTGGGCCACGCCCGGAAGATCGCCGAAGAACTCCTCTCCCCCCACAAGCTCCTCAACATTTTTCGCGATCTGGTTGAGCTTGGTCTTGTGAATGACAAGCTCTCCGGCCAGGTTCAAGAGGTGATCAAGGCGCTCGAAATCAACCCGCAGAATACTTGTTTTCACGGGCCCGGCGAGGGCAGACGGAGCTGCCTTGCCGTCGTCATTCGACGCGGGTTCGGCAGGGGCGCCTCTCTTCCTCCTGCCGGCAGAGGACTGTCCGCCGGATCTCCGTTCCACGGCGAGCGATTCAAGAAATGCGGCCTCCTGTGAAAGATCAGGCTGGGGGTTCGTGCCGATCTGTTCTATCGCGGTCTTAAGGATCGTCGCGCTTTCGAAAAGGGCGTTCATCAGACTTTTGTTGAGCAGGGTGGGGACGTCAATCAACCGCTTGAACACCCCTTCGAGCTGATGCACAAACTTTTGCACCGTGACGAATCCCATCATGCCGGAATTGCCCTTGAGCGTGTGGAGAGACCCGAGAAGGTCGGTGACCAGCTCCTGATTCAGCCCGACAGTCTCAAGATCGCGCTCTGTCTCCAGAAGGGCATTCTCGAGAGTGTCCACGTGTTTGCACGCATCATCAATATAATCTCTCAGAAGAGACGATGTATCGATGGTATCCCCCACGAAGGTCTCCTTTCAAATCGCTTCGCTCCGCTCCACAAGGCATCATGATGGCCCTGAGTGTACTGTACGACGGCAACCACGGCGCTCTACGATGGTTATTTACCGGGGTAAAGCTTGTCGATCAGCGCGTGCAGATCGCTCGGCTGAAAGGGTTTTTTCACATATCCCTTGGCGCCGAGGGCGAGCCCTTTCATCGTATCTTCCTCCTTGCCCTCGGTGCTTACGATAATGATCGGGATGTGGTCATACTTGCCGAGCTCTTTTACCTTCTTGATAAACTCAAGCCCATTCATGACCGGCATATTAATATCGAGCAATACCATGTCGGCATCAGGATTTTTTGCGAGTTTATCCAGACCGTCCTGCCCATTGAGCGCGTCCACGATTTCGCATTTGTAGCGCATCAGCACCATTTTGTACATCTGGTGTATCAGGGCCGAGTCGTCAATCACCAGCACTTTCTTGATCATTTCTTCCCTCCTTAGTAATAGGCCGATAGTCGCAAGCGTTCTTGTCCGCGCGCCGCAGGCCGCGGGGCGCCGTACAAAGACACAAAAAAACGCGCGGCGATTTCGGAGCGCTGTTTACGCGATTTCTGTTCTTTAATCTGTTGCCGCCGTCCACAGGGTGTGCACCTGTTTTGTCAGCTCCAGGATATCTACAGGCTTATCATAATAATAGTTCGCACCGCGCTCAAAGGCGTCTTGCCGTATCTCATCCGATCCGAAGGCGGTCATAATAATGACCTTGGTCCTCGGCCAATACCTCTTGATGTAACTCAAAAGCTCCAATCCTTCCACTCCCAAGATCCCCGACATCCTGATATCGGCGATCACGAGATCAAAAAGATAATGGTTCAAGGCCTCTTCTGCCGTCTCGAGCCTGCTTGCGGTAACCACCTCGATCCCCTCTGATCGCAGAGCATAGGAAAGTGTCAGCAGAATGGTAGGCTCGTCATCAACGATCAAAACTTTTCTTGGATTCGTATTGACTGACATCGGGATACCCTTTCTCCGTTTATGTAAAACACGAACCTATACATAGCAATATTTATACCCAAAAAAAACACGTCTAATGCATTATTAATCAATATGTTATGTTTACATAACTTTATTATTACTGCCCGAAAACACTACGCTGACCGTAATTGGACAGTCAAAGTCTGACAGCCTTGCTTTTATTTTTTTGCGATTAACGGGCTTAAAATTTGAAGACGAGCAACCCTAAAAGAGGCGGGCAGTAACTGAACAGCCTTTGGCCATCCAGCCCTGATACAGTTCCTCATTTGGTCTGATCCTGGTACTGCAAAACGTTTCTCAAGGTATTACTAATTACTTTCTTTTAAGACAGCCCCGGCAAGAGTCCCCAAGGGGAGCACCTTGTTCACGGCTCTGAGCTCTATTGCCTTCTTGGGCATGCCGAATACCACACACGATTCCTCATCTTGAGCAATGGTTACCGCCCCAGCTTCCTTCATCTCAAGCATGCCTCTTGCACCGTCGTCTCCCATGCCGGTCATGATCACGCCCACCGCGTTTCTGCCTGCGTAACGGGCGACAGAGCGAAAGAGAACGTCGACCGAGGGGCGCTGGCGGCAGACGAGCGGCCCGTCCTTGATCTCCACATAGTATCGGGCGCCGCTACGCTTCAGGAGCAGGTGGCGGTTGCCCGGCGCAATAAGAGCGCGGCCCCGGATAACCGTATCGTTGTTCGCGGCCTCTTTGACCGAGATTCGGCACAGGCCGTCGAGCCGCTGGGCAAAGGCGCGCGTGAAGTTCTCCGGCATGTGCTGGACGATCACAATACCAGGCGCGTCGAGCGGCATGGCTTCGAGGAAGTCCTTGATGGCCTCAGTGCCGCCGGTGGAGGCGCCGACCGCGACGACCTTTTCGGTTGTCCGGATCATCGCGTCCGTACGCGGGCGCGGTTTCGGGATGATCGCATCAGCCGTAAGTTTTGGATGGACAACGCCGCTGCCGGGAGCAATGCGCTTAACCCTGGACAGGGAGGCCGCTTTAACCGCATCGCAGATGCGTATCCTCGACTCCTCGAGAAACTGTTTCGACCCCAGCTTCGGCTTTTGGATGATGTCGACGGCGCCGCACTCCAGCGCCCTGAATACGGTCTCCGATCCTTCCTCAGCCAGATGCGAGCAGACGACTACCGGCATGGGACGCTGACTCATGATCTTCTGAAGAAAGGTGAGCCCGTCCATGCGCGGCATCTCAATATCAAGGGTGATGACGTCGGGGATTTCACGCTGGATCTTCTCCGCAGCGATGAGCGGATCGGATGCCACCGCCATCACTTCAATCTCAGGGTCTAAGGAGAAAAGCTCCACAAGGGTCTGACGCACGACGGCCGAATCATCGACAATAAGCACCCGGATCTTTTTTTTCATTTAGCCGCTCCGCTGTCTGTCAAGATAATGCCCGGTTGCAGGCGCTGCAAGAGAACTTCTCCTGACTGTGTATTGAAAAAAATCTTTCGCCCCTGCACTCCTCCGACATCCATAGAGACGATGCGCAGGCCTTCCTTCTGGATTATTCTCATTGCCGTTGCGATGTTCTGCTT
>DATDRO010000055.1:0-3596 GCA_035291685.1 Nitrospirota bacterium
ATGACCGGATAGTGTCAAGACAAACCTCTTTGTCCTCTTCTCAACTTCTCACCTTCTCACCTTCTTATCTTCTCATGTCCCGCCCTCCAACAACCCTCTCACCTTTTCAATGCTCACTTCAACGTCGTCCTTGTCGTGCGCCTCGATGGTATAGACCGGCTTCGCGGAATTACTCCGCAGGAGATGAAAAAATTTCTTGAAATCAATATCACCCCTGCCAATGGCCCAGTGAAAATCATCGGTCCCGTCGTTATCATGGAGGTGCACCTCGACGAGCCGCTTTCCGAGATTGTCGAACCATTGCTCCATGGGCACCGTGGAGAAGATATTAAAATGTCCCGTATCAAAGCAGAAGCCGAAGTCCGGGCTGTTCACCTTCTCAATGAGCATGGAAAGCGCCTCGGGGTCTTCGTCGAAGACGTTCTCGACGGCCACGCGCATGCCGGTTTTGGAAGCGGAGTCCATTACCCTGGCCCAGGTATCGAGACTGTTGTCAAGCCAGATGTCCTTCCTGCCGCTGTACCGCCACCGGTCGTATCCCGCGTGGAACACGGCCGCGCGGGGCTTGAGTATGGCGGCAACGTTCATGATCTGACGGAAACGGAGCTGGGTCACGGATTTGACCATGGGATCGATCGCCCCGGGGCTCATGTCCACAAAGGGCGCGTGCAGGGTGAGCGCCGGGTTCCAGTCAAGGCTCTCGCGGAGCTTTTCCAGATCGGGCCTCTCCAGCTGATCGAGGACCGTGGAGGGAAAATAGATCTCGAGGTCATACTTCCGTTTCTTGATGAACTCGAAAAAATCACGGAGCCTGACATAGGGTATGTGGACGTGAAGTGGTTCCATCGCGGTCATTTTTTTGACGGACAGGTTCCCGACGCGCAGGCGCCCGTTGAACAGTCTGTCTTTGACGTTGACTCCTCTTTCGGCTTTTCTGTTTTCGGTTTTTCCGCTTCGACCGACTTTTTCCGGTCGGCAGAGGGGTAATCCGTGGCATACCACCCGCTCCCCTTCAGCACAAAGGCCGTGGGAGAAAGCAGCTTTCTCACGCGTGTGGAATTACAGAGCCTGCACGCGGTCGGCGCGGGATCGCTGAACTTCTGTACGACCTCAAAACGGCCGCTGCACTCACCGCATTCGTATTCATAGATCGGCATTTCAACAGCCTCCTCGCAACTTGAACAATGCATTCAAAGGTGTGTATTATAAACAATAGAGAGGATAAAAACAAGTTTTTTTAGGCTTTTTCAGGCTTCGGCTTGACACGAAATAGGAGCAATGATACATTAAATAGAAGTTGTTCTGCCAGCGTTAATGTCGCCAGGGACAGTTCATAGCTCATAGCCCGTAGCTCATGGCAGAAACTCTCGGCCATGAGCCATCAGCTGCGAGTTGATCTTCTCCTTCGCGTCCTCTGCTGTAAAAGTTTCGACTCTGCGTCTAAATTTAACGGGAGGTGCTTCATGGTTTACACCAGGCGGCTTGGGATCAGCACACTGTTGGGGATCGTCATGGGACTTCTCTGCTGGATGGGAGGGGCAAAGGCAGGCGTCGTGTTTACCGGCGGGATGGTGACCGGAACCATTCTGAACCGCGCCTTTATCGGTTTTGTCATCGGCATCTCCGCGCTCACCTGGCAATACCTGGCGCACGGAGCGGTGATCGGCGTGATCGGGTCCTTGCCCATGGCGGCCTTTGCGCCGAATACCCGGGGGTTCGTCATGATCATTGTCGCCGGCGCGATCTGGGGGCTTTTGATTGAACTGATCACCACAAAGGTCTTCAAGGCGCCCATGGGCGGGCCTTGATGATCTCGAGCAACTGTTCACGCGCAACAGGCTTGTCGGTGAATTGCCGCACGCCGCGGCGCGTGTATATGCCTTCGAGCAAATTCATACGCTCTAAATACCAAAACTATCTCCTATGCGGGAACCACTTCACCATTCTCAGCGTAGTCCACGATCATGGATTCTCTGCTGTCCCATTCCTCGGGTGTCATAGCTACAGCCTCAATAGGCTCAAAGACCTCGTAAATGGCGTCGGAAAGCAGATCTATCCGGTCCCAGTAGTTTTTGCCGGCGAAGTCCCTGGATATGACAACGATATCAATGTCGCTCCCTTCCCGGTACGTTCCCGCAGCATAAGAACCAAAAAGAATTAGTTTAGCCACACGTATACCATGGGACTCAATGGCCTGCCTGAAACGTGATATGATGTCTAAAACTGCTTTTTTATCCATTCAAGCGCCTCCGCACTTTTGGTAATTATATCTTTTGTAACGGTCTGCGTGTAATCTCTCAGAAGCTTTTCTATGCCGTCGGGATATCTCGTAACCACCTGAGCCTCATTCAACTTAATGAAAAATTTTCCGATGGCCTCAGGCGGCCTGACTTCCATTTTGTTGAGCAGATATACAAGATTATGAACCTTCGGCGGCATCTCTTTCAGTCGCTCTTGATAAAGTCCTTTTAATGCCTTTTCTATTTATAAGTGGCACATAAAGACAACATAAAAATATCTGCCACCGCTGAACATGAAGTTCGCGGTATCCATGTCGTAATCAGCCTGTCTCAGCCATTCCTGAGAGTCTTTGCCCATCCACCGCTCCTTGCTGTAGTGGCCCCTGCGTGCCTTGTTTTCAATGTTGAATGTTGTGAGGAAAAGATATTACAGATAGACGGAAAAATCAAGATAAAACAACCGTATTTTCAGAAACGAATGAGAGTATGATACGCGTTATCAAAAAATGGCAGCGGTCTTACTTCACCAGCTCCCCGTACTCATCCGGCCGGCGATGTTTGAGAAATCCCCAGGTCTCGGATGCCGCGTCGCGTTCGCTGCGGTCGATGTCCGCGAGCACGATGGCCTCTTTGCTGCCGGCGATCTCCGAGACCGCCTCGCCCCAGGGATTTATGCAGCAGCTCCTGCCGTAGAACGAAAGGTGGTCCTCGCGCCCGACGCGGTTCACCCTGAAGATGAAGACGTTGTTGGCAAAGGCGTTCGCTGCTATGGCGCGCTCCCAGAGGTTGCGGGTATCGAGCGCGGCGGCCGTGGGCGCGAAGATGATCTCCGCGCCCTTGAGCGCGAGGATGCGCGCGCCCTCGGGGAACAGGTTGTCCCAGCAGATCTGGACGCCGATCTTTCCCTGCGTTGTCACGAATACGGGAAATCCGGTATTTCCCGAAGAGAAGTAAAAACGCTCCCGGTAATGGGGAAGGTCCGGCAGGTGGATCTTCCGGTAAACGCCGAGCGCCTTGCCGCAGTCCATCACCGCGGCGCTGTTGAAGTACTTTCCGCCGGAGGACTCGAAGAAGGGAATGATGAGCACGGTCTTCGTGCTCTCCGATACCCGGCGAAACCGCTCAAGCGTTTCCGAGGCAACATCCTGCGCCAGCGTGAAGAACGATCTGTCCTCCTCCCTCGGGAACCATGGAGAGAGAAAAAGCTCAGGGTAACAGATGATCCCCGCGCCTTTTTCAGAGGCAATGGCGGCCATCTCAACGGCCCGTTCAATGCTCCGGCCGGAATCTGCTGCAGCGCTCATCTGTATGGCGGCGATCTTCATTTAAATACCGTAAGGGGTGAGTCGTGAGGAG
>DATDRO010000056.1:0-6650 GCA_035291685.1 Nitrospirota bacterium
AAGAGAAACTGAGGAGCTTTTGCTCCCTGCTCGAAGACGAGGGCATTGATATGCTCTCGATCCACGCGCGGCTCAAACACGAGTCCTTTGCCAGAAAGCCGCGATGGGAGCGCATTGCCGGTATCAAGGAGCGGCTCACGATTCCCGTCATCGCCAACGGCGGGATCTTCTCGGTCCAGGATGCGAGAGATTGCCTGCGCCTCTCGGGCGCCGATGGTCTCATGCTTGGCCGCGGCGCAGTGATCCGGCCCTGGCTCTTTTCCGAAATCGCCCGGGACGTGTGCGGCCGTGCGGTCGCGGAGCCGGCAGTGTCTCTGCCCGCTGTCTACGGGATGTTTATCGATCTTCTGCACAAGCATTTCCGGCCTGAACACCGTCTGGGCAGGCTGAAACAGTTCACCCATTATTTTGCCCATAACTATCAATTCGGACACCACCTGGCATCAAAGGTCCAGGCCAGCAAGGACCTGGAAGAAGCACGGGACAGGGCCGACATCTTTTTTGCATTACAGCAGAACGCGAACATCCTGGCATCAGGCTGCTGCTGACATTTCCGCGGCAAGGGGTGAGGCGGGAGGGCAGTATAAAAATAAAAAATGCGCGATGCATGGTATACTATTCTTGGCAAAGGAGGAATATGCTATGAAGAAGACTGTTTTCGCTATCCTGGCAGTGTTTGTGACTTGGTCGGCGCTTGATTTCGTCATTCACGTTTTGATCCTCGGCTCCACGTATGCGGCGATGCCCCAGCTTTGGCGTCCCATGGCACAGATGAAGATGGGCCTCATGTACTTCACCGTGCTGGTGGTTGCAGCTTCGTTCGTGTACATCTACGCCCGGTTCATCGCGGAAAAGGGAGTCAGGACGGCCGTACTTTACGGCGTTATCTTCGGCATCGCCACCGGGGTCGGCATGGGGTACGGGACATATTCCGTAATGCCGATACCGTACTCAATGGCCTTTGTCTGGTTTATCGGCAGCGTGGTCGAGTTCACCATCGGCGGTCTCATTACAGGGATGATCATTAAAAAATGACAGGGGCGACGACGGGTCGGCAGAAAAGATGTGAAAGATCTTTGGGACTTCGTACTCAGCGTGCATTGTCATAGTCAGGCTCGACCCGTTGACTTAATTCTTTTTATGCCGGTCATCAGGGCCGGGTCGTGCGGACCTCTTTATATATTATATATAGGAAGGTGATCGATTATGAGCGTGTTGATCGGAAAAGAGATCGACAAGGCGTTAAAGAAGAAGTTGATCAGGATCGAGCCGCTCGACAGATCGCAGATCGGGCCGGGTTCGATCGACCTTACGCTTGGCAATGATTTCAGGGTCTTTAAGAAACAAACAAAAATCTATCACGTAAAGAACCATTCCGACTTTCAGGATATCACTAAAGAGATCCACGTCAAGGATGGCGGCTACATCGTCATCAAGCCCGGGGAGATGATCCTGGGGATCACGAAGGAGAAGATCACCCTTGCCGACACCATATCCGGCCGGCTCGAAGGGCGGAGCAGATTCGCGCGTTTTGGCCTCGCGGTGCATGTCACCGCCGGCTTCATGCATCCGGGTATCTCGAACCATCAGGCCCTGGAGATCGTGAACCTGGGGCACGGACCCCTGGCTCTGTACCCCGGCACCAGGATCTGCCAGTTCATATTTGAACGATGCGACGGTCGCGCGCATTATCAGGGGCGATTTGTAAAGCAGGCAAAGCCCTGAGCTTCCTTCATGCACGATGCACCGGGAGCTCTAAGGGGTTTGACATCTGTAATTAAGTTACAGACACATCATGGGGCTATTTTTTCTCACAATGCTTTTCTCCTGACAGTCGAGGCAAATTCGGATCAATACAAGAATGTTCTGGCGCCGGGGTACAGCCGGCAACAAAGTAAAGAGGAGACAGGCACATGACGACGCTTTTATGGATTCTCGCCATTCTTTTCGTTCTCGCGGGCCTCGCGGGTATCGTTCTCCCCGCCCTTCCCGGGATCATTCTGGTCTTTCTCGGACTTCTTTTTGCCGCATGGGCCGACGGTTTTCAGAGGGTCGGATGGTTTACGCTCTCGGTCCTCGGAGTGCTGACCGTCCTCGCCATGGTGGTAGATATTCTGGCAACAAGCCGGGGCGTCAAGCGTGTGGGCGCGAGTTCCTGGGCGGTCGCGGGGTCCATGATCGGGACAGTCGTGGGCCTGTTCTTCGGATTTATCGGCATCGTGATCGGTCCTTTTGTCGGCGCTGTCGCGGGAGAATATTATGCGCGGAGGGACATGGTCCAGGCCGGCAGGGCAGGACTCGGCACCTGGGCCGGCATCCTCCTCGGCACTGCCGTGAAGCTTTCCCTGGCCTTTTCGATGATAGGTCTTTTCATCATCGCGTATATCCTGAACGGTTGAATTCTGGAGTGAGCGCATGCCGTAGCTTGCTGCAGGGAATCTCGATTCTGGCCTACTTCCTGGGTTTCTTCACGGTTTTTTTGATCGCCGCAATGTTGGCGCGCTCCATTTTTGCTTTTTCGGCGATGCCGGCCCAGAGGCCATAAAGCAGGACCTGGACGGTGAGGACGGCCACGAAGCCGACGCGCATGCCGTAGCCCATGGAAGCGGCCATCTGGTTCGCAACCTCTTCGATCTTCCGGTAGAGGATGAGCATATTGGTCGTGGCCGTGATCACGGTGACGGCCGCGCCCACGAGCACGCCCTCGAGGATGGCCCTGCCCTTCGAGGTGTAGCCGATCCAGAGGCCGGTGCCGAAGCTCGTGATGACGGCGAGGAGCGAAAGAAGATAGAACCCTTCGTTTCCCGCGAGCCAGGGGTGTTCCCCTTTGATGAATTTACCGATGGTCTCGATGCCGAAGTCGCCGTAAAGGCCCTCGAATGATTTGTCGCTGAACTGGACATACAAGGCCACAAAGATGATCTCGAATGCGATCTTGATGCCGAAGCTGACGCCGATGGCGGTGAAGATGCGGCCTGCGGTGACGTTTTCGAAGATCCTGGCCACGCCGGCCTTCATCTCTTCTTTGGCCCTGGACGGAGGAATGGGTTTGTCCTTTCCCGTTTTCCGTTTTTCGAGGATCTCGTAGATGATCGCGTAGAAGATGGGTATGAGCGGGAAGATGCGGGTGGTGTAAAATTCCAGGTTAAAAGTGCGGCTCAGGGTCACCAGGCCGATGGCCCCGCCGATGGCTATCATAAAACTCAAAAACAGACTGTTCATAGTGTGTTATTATACCATATTTTCAGCTGCTGCTGCCCGCTGTACTCCGGAAATGAGATTGCCCGGTCGGTACAACGCGAACATGGCCCTGAGCGAACGAAACGCTTGAGCGTGCTTCATCCCTTTGGGGAAATACGTCATCGACCCAGGCAGCGCGAGTGAAGCGAAAGCGCTGCGGGAATATTGCTAAAGCATCCAAAACAAGGCAGCAGGCCAAGGCACGCTGCGTGGCGGAGCGAAGGGACTGCCTGCAAGCTTCACTTTCCATTTTTTGGCGCGTGGCGGCCGGCCGAGGGTTTCTATCCTTTTCCCCGTACCTTCCCCGCATGGGCCGACAGCGCCTTGTAGAATTCCTTGCCCAGAAAGGTCTCGATGGTCTTTTTCAGGCTCTTGTACATGGGCTCTCCTGACGGGCTCTTCATGCAGGGGATCATGTCGAGGTACGGGGTTTTCTGGATCGTGACCACCTGTTTGCCGTCCTCCGTCGTGTAGAAGGAGAGCGGGTACTGCACGCAATCCGCGAACTTGAACTCCTCCCAGACCATGCCTTTCTCAATGGCATAGCTGTGCACGGCGCAGTATCGGAGCCCCTGTTCGTTCGTGTACACAAGGGAACAGTCGTTGTTAAAGAGGAGGACACAGCGGAAGTCCGCGCCGCCGAAGTTTCTCCTGATGGCTCTGGCCTCGTCCTCATGTATCACGCAGCCCGTCGGGCACTGCGTGGAGCATGTCCCGAGCACTGAGCCGTTCTTCTTTATCGCCGCGCGGTTGTCCGGCGAGAGGCAAGAGAGGATGCCGTCGAGGTGGGCCTCTATCCTCTTCGCTTCCTCCGGCGGAACGATGCAGGAGCGGTAGCAGCATTGGGACTTGCACCCGTATTTTTCGACGTCGCACGTGTACGGCCGGGTAAATATCTCCGGATCCACGAGCACTGACGCGATCTCGACAAAACCGTTTTTTCCAGACATGTAAAACCTCCATCAAAATACAGAAGTCAGAAGTAAGAAGTCAGAATAAAAAAGAGACTTGTTTCTGACCGTGATGATCTCCGAGACTGCGTTCAGGTACCAATATTAAAACTATCCGGGGCGGATGTAAAGTTTTTTTTCAGGGGGACCAATTTTCACTTGCATTTGTCGAAAAAAAGAGTATATTGCGCATCACAAAAATGGGGCCGCAAGACTCGGGCCGGGCCCGCGCCGGCACGGCTGAGGACGGCCGAAGGGCGCTCGGGAAAAAAATGAGCTCTTTTCATCTTTATTCTTGACAAAGGCGACTATTTTTGCTAAATCACAATCAAGTTTAGTTGTGTCGGCGCCGCCTGAAGCTGAGGCGGGTTTGGTGTGGACGATCGTAACCCTTCCGTGGGAACGGAAGGCGGTGCTCGCAGAGTCCCGACGGTGTCGGGAAGCAGGTTCAGCGGGCGGAGAAGGAGGCAAACAGGTTGCACGCGTTGGGGACCCACCTGCTGCTGGAGTTGCGGGATTGCAACCGCAAAACCCTGAGGAATTTGGATTTCGTACGGGAAACACTCAAAAATGCCGCATTGGAGGCAAAGGCGACGATAGTTGAAGTCGCTTTTCATGAATTCAGCCCATTTGGCATCAGCGGGATGGTGGTCATCGCCGAATCCCATCTCTCCATTCACACCTGGCCGGAATACGGTTACGCCGCGGTGGACATCTTCACCTGCGGAGACCTGATCAAACCTCAGGTCGCGGCCCAGTATCTTATCGAAAAATTCCAGTCCAAGAGCCCGTCAATCGTCGAAATGAAGCGGGGGATCCTGAGCCACAAGAAGCTTCCCCACAAGGTTACCGTTGCGCCCGCAGAGGGAGAGTTGCGCCTGAATGATCGAGCCGAAGAGCTACAAATGGTTTATTGAGTATACGAGCCCTGAAGAGGGCCATATCCACGGCATCCGGATGATCCATTATGCCAGTCACACCAAGTACCAGCGGATGGAGATCATGGACAGCGGGAGCTATGGCCGGTGCCTTGTACTGGACGGGAAAATGCAGTCGTCGATCACCGACGAGTTCATCTACCATGAGGCATTGGTCCACCCCGCCTTGCTCACCCACCCGAACCCGAAACGCGTCTTCATTGTCGGGGGAGGGGAAGGGGCCACGCTCCGGGAAGTCCTTCGCCACAAGAGCGTGGAATACTGCATGATGGTGGACATCGACCAGGAAGTGGTAGAAAAGTCGAAGGAGTTCCTGTACGAGTGGCACCAGGGCGCGTTCGAAGACCCCCGGACGGACCTGCGCTTTATGGACGCCCGCAAGTACCTTGAGGAGACGCAGGACACCTACGACGCCATCATCATCGACATATCAGAGCCGGTCGAGGAAGGACCGGCATATCTCCTTTTCACGCGCGAGTTCTACGAGATCGTGAAGGAGCGCCTGAGCCCCGACGGCGTCATCTCTCTCCAGGCGGGCACCACGGCCCTGCACCAGCTCCTGAACTTTACGGCCGTGAACAAGACACTGAACGCGGTATTCCCCGTGGTCGCGCCCTACCAGGCCATCATCCCCTCATTCGGGCTGCCCTGGGGCTTTACCCTGGCCTCAAAGAAGAACGACCCCCGGACATTCTCCCCCAAAGACTTGGACGACATGATCGCCAGGAGGATCAAAGGGACGAACCGGTATTACGACGGCATCACGAACCAGGGGATGTATCTTCTCGCCAAACATATCCGCAAGGCGATGGCGGAAGAGACGAAGATCATAGAAGATAATGCGCCCCTCTTTACCTATCATTAACGGCTTTGTAAAAAGCCCGGCTGTCCCGCGCTTCGCGGGATCGCGCTGCATTCCCCGTGACCGCGGCGTACTTACGCGTACGCCCCATTTCTTAGTATTGACGAGCCCGGCATATGGGCCTTATCCTCGTGTCGGTTGCGCTTGCGTCATCAGAAAGCCATGAATCCTCCCCTATCACGACCCGATGAAGAGCAGTTCCGCACGCCGCTGTTTGACGCGATGGTAAGTCTTGCCGAGAGCCACAAGGTCTCCTTCCATACCCCCGGACACAAGAGCGGCAAAGGCATATCCACCCGGTTCCGGAAGTTCGTCGGCCCCCGGATATTTTCCATAGACCTCACCACGCTCGACGAGGTCGACTCGCTCCAGAACCCCACCGGCGTCATCAAGGAAGCCCAGGAACTTGCCGCCAGGGCCTGCGGCGCGGACCGGTCGTATTTTCTCGTCAACGGCACGACCGTCGGGAACCACGCAATGGTTGCGTCTGTTACCCGTCCCGGAGACATGGTCCTCATCGCCAGGAACTGCCACCGTTCGGTGCTGACCGGCCTGATCGTCAGCGGGGCCCAGCCCGTGTTCTTTCAGCCCGCCTTTGACCGGGACCTGAAACTCACGCTCAACGTCACGTTCGATGCCGCGAAACAAGCGATCGACGCG
>DATDRO010000057.1:0-7073 GCA_035291685.1 Nitrospirota bacterium
AATCAGACTACGGCCGAGGCAATTGCTGAAGGCACTGGCATCAGCCAGGTTCTCTCGGGAATAGTGCCTTCCGGTAAGGCCGACGAGATTAGGAGACTTCGCTCGAAGGGTAACATCATAGCCATGGTGGGCGATGGGATCAACGATGCTCCGGCGCTTGTTGCTGCGGATGTGGGAATAGCCATGGCCGCCGGCTCGGATGTTGCCATTGAGTCGGCGGACGTGGTGCTCATGAGGCCCGGTCTCATGGGTGTCGTAGAGGCGTTTGACCTTTCCCGCCGCACGTTCAGGGTCATCAAGCAGAACTTGTTCTGGGCGTTCTTTTACAACGTCGCAGCCCTCCCGCTCGCCGTGTCGGGTGTTCTGAGCCCCATCGTTGCCGCTGCGGCAATGGCGGTGAGCTCCGTGACGGTGGTGACGAATTCATTGAGGTTGAAGTAACGGGGAGAAAATCCCAAATAACAAACACCAAATGACAAACAATCACCAATAATCAAATTTCAATCGTTTGGTTATTGTGGCTTGGTCATTGGAATTTATTTGTAATTTGCGATTTGAGATTTGGAATTTAAAAAAACATGCTTTGGACAATTATCGCACTCATAGTTCTTATGTTTGCAATCGGCCTTGCCGGCTGGTTCATATTCCTCTGGGCCGCAAAGACCGGCCAGTTCGACGACATCGAACGTCCAAAACACCGGATGATGGATGATGATAGCTGATCGAAAGGTTTTTTACCGGATTTTCTTTCCTGACACCTTGACCCTGTATTTCTCATTCCCCTTGACATTGCTTCATCCCTATGCAAAAATCGGGTTGTTTCCAGCGTTTCAACGTTATGTGAAGCAGCGTATTTATCATATCGATTGGGGAGCAGACGAAAAGATTGTATTCGATCAGAAGTGGAAAATGAGTAAGGCAAATGATGTCGGGTTTCGCGTTGCTCTACCCGACCTGCAAACTGATTGCACGAGATAGCTCCTGGATTATGACTAAGCGAATTCTTTACATCGTTCCACTCCTTGCCGCGGTCGTAGCTCTTTTACTGTGGGGTTACGATTTGGGATACTGGAGGTTTAATTATCCGGGACACTCGAATTATCCCGTGCGGGGCATCGACATCTCACATCATCAGGGGACTATCGAATGGGACAACATCAAAAAACAGAAGGTTCATTTTGTCTACATGAAGGCATCGGAAGGGGGCGATTACAAGGACCCCGAGTTTGCCCGCAATTGGAAAGAATCTGCAAGCGCCGGCCTGGCGCGGGGCGCTTATCATTTTTTCAGTTTTTGCAAGCCCGGCGGCAAACAGGCAAGGAATTTTCTGGCTGCTGTTCCCGTTGACCAAAACGCGCTGCCTCCGGCAATCGACCTCGAGTTCGGCGGCAACTGTAAGAACAGGCCTGAGAAAGAAGTTATCGTAAGGGAGTTGTTGTATTTCATGGGAAAAATCGAAGAGGCCCATGGCATAGCCCCGATCATTTATGCAACGAATGACTCTTATGATGAATACCTGACGGGACTTATCAGCAACAAGAATATCTGGATCCGGGACATTTTAAAAAGACCAAGCTTGCCCGACGGCAGAAGATGGACCCTCTGGCAATATGCGAACAACGGCAGGGTTGACGGCATAACAGGCCGGGTTGATCTCAACGTCTTTAACGGCTCCCCAGAGGACTTTCGTACTTTGTTGGAGCGATAGATCTCTCGCACCTCATTGGATTTGTACGTGGGGTTATGCCGCACCACAGTGTAACTAATGCAAACCTACATCGAAATATTCATCATCGGCCTCCTCGGCAGCATGCACTGCATCGGCATGTGCGGCGGGTTCGTGGCCATGTATACGCTGAAAAAATCTCCCTCCATGCCGTCGCTGCCGTACCATCTTCTTTATAACCTCGGAAGGATCACCACGTACTCGCTGCTCGGCGGGCTTATGGGGATCATCGGGTCGTACGGCGCTTATATCGGCAACCTGCGGGGGCTTCCGGGTGCGGCGCTTCTCTTCGCCGGGGCGATCATGGTACTGATGGGGTTGAACATAGCGGGGGTCCTCGGGAAGAAGGGGATGTTCGAGGACACGGGAATCACCCAGGCGCCGATCTTCCGGAAACCCCTTCGTCGCATCCTCGAGATGGAAACCGTCTGGAGCACATTCCTGCTCGGACTCCTGCTGGGATTTCTGCCGTGCGGGCTTCTGTATCCGATCTTCATAAGTGCGGCGGCCACCGGAAGCTTTTTCTCCGGTACGATCACGATGGCCGTTTTCGGTCTGGGCACTGTGCCCGTCATGCTCTCTTTTGGATTTCTTATATCAAAAATGCGGCCCCATCTTAAAATACTCCTGTACCGGATCGCTTCCCTTCTGATCATTTTCCTCGGCCTCCGGACGCTCCTCCGCGGCTTGTCCTTCAACGGCTGGATCCCGATGGGGAAATTCTGGTAACCACGCCGCCGTCCCCCCGATCATCAAATAGTGTTTTTCCCGCCAAAAAAATCTTGACAAAGAGCCGTCGTCGTTGTATATTTTTGCCTATCGATGTAAATTAATTAACCGATTAGTTAATATAAGTGAAGGCGATGATCACGCGACGAAAGACCATAAAAAGGACCGTGGGCAGGCCGCCGAAATCCCGACCGGCGGACGCGGGCACTCGCGCGGCAATCCTTGGCGCGGCGAGGCGCGTTTTTGCCCGGAGGGGCGTTGACGGGACCTCGGTCCGCGAGGTCGCCGATGCCGCCGGAGTGAACAACGCGATGATCTACTACCACTTTCGCGACAAGACCGGGCTCTACCGGGCGGTGCTCGCCGATTCGTTCACGACCCTCGACCGGATATGGGAGCATCCGATCTTCAGCGGGAACGCCACGGTGCGACGGAAGATCGAGAAATACATAGAAGAGTTCATCCGGTTCGAGCACGCGAACGAGGACCTGCGCCGGCTCTTTTCCATCGAGTTTGCGTCCTGCAGCCGGAACTGCAAGTGGCTTGCGGACACCTTCTGCTCGCACGGCTACGAGAAACTTTCAGCTATCCTGACCCAGGGCATGAGATCAGGGGAACTGAAAAAATTCGATCCTGCTGTCGCCCTTTCCTGTCTTATCGGCATGATCGTGCACAGTTTCATCATGCAACCCGTTGCGGAACTCATTACCGGCAAGAATCTTGATCTGTCGATCAAACGCTTCGGCAAATTCGCCACGGGCCTCTTCTTCGACGGTCTGGGGTTAAACCCGGGGACAAAGGCAAAAGGGAAGAAGTAGGATTCATCTGATGAAGATCGCACAGATAGCAACAGGGCTCTTGATCGCGGCGCTCGGCGTCACGACGGCGTTTTGCGACGAGAAACAGTATACGCTCCAGGATGCCTATGCAGCCGCGCTCGCGACCAGCGAGAACATCAAGATAGCGGAGGAAGGCGTTGTCCAGGCGGACAGCAGGATCGACCAGGCGCGCACCTATCTGCTTCCCCGCCTGACTGGTAATGCGGGAAATACCTGGTATAACAAGACGCTTCCGCCGGAGGGAGGAGCCTTTCTTTTTCAGCCGCGCGATCAGTTCCAGGCGGGCCTGGTGCTCACCCAGCCTCTCTATACGGGAGGGAGAACGCTTGCCGCCTTCAGAACGGCCAGGACGCTCTTAGAGATGAGCAGGAAGCAGTTGACCACTGCGCAGCAGGACATGCTCTTGAACGTGGCCGCGGCATATTTCGAGGTGCTCAAGGCCCAGAAACTGGTGGAAGTAAGCGGGGATTCCCTTTCACGCATGGAGCAGTACAAGAAAGTGACCGAGCGGGTTGCTTCCACGCGCAGGACCAAGGCCAATATTTCCGATCTGCTCAGGGCGAAGACACTGGTGAGCCAGGCAGCGATCTCCGTGGTGTCCGCCCGGGACCGGCTCAGGATCGCAAGACGGATGTTAAGCATGCTTACAAGATTGCCGGAGGACGCTGTTGTTGTGGAGCCCCCGGCGCAGGCGCAGCCGGCTGAGAACCTCGAACGGCTGAAGGCGCTGGCGCTGGAATACCGCGATGATTTCGCCGGCGCGCGGCTGAACCGGAAGGCGGCAGAGCAAAACATCACGCTCGTCAGGGGCTCGCACTACCCGCAGGTCTCCGCCGAGGGGGGGGTCCGGTATCAGGATTCCCGCCCTGCCATGATCACGGACGAAACTGTTTATTACGGCGGCATCCGGCTGCAGGTCCCGATCTTCGAAGGCGGACTGATGAAAGCCGAGGTGGCCGAGGCGCGGTCCAAATTGCGACAGGCCGAATACGCTACGGAGCTGCTCCGAAGGAACATCGATACGGAAGTGTATGAGATGTCTGTGAACCTTGAGACCGTAACGTCCGTACTGGAGTCGACCAGGCTTCAGTACGCGGATGCGAAGGAGAACTTTGAAACCGTTACGTATCTTTTCGGCGAGGGGCTCGCATCGAGCCTTATGGTCATAGACGCTCAGCAGGCACTGTTTCTTGCAGAACGGGAGCTTGTGAACGTCACCTACGAACGGCAGGTGGCGATCCTGCGGCTCTGGAAGAGCATCGGACTGCTGGGGAAGGAAACACAATAATTTTGCATAGGGCAGAGTGCATGGAGCAGAGCGTTCAAACCCTTAAGACCCTATGCCCTATGCTCTCTGCACTTTGCGAAGAGGTACTGTATGCGTCTTCCTGAAATATCCATTAAGAGACCGGTGTTCATCACCATGGTGGGCCTGGCTCTGATCGTCTTCGGCGTCGTGGCCTATCCGAAGCTTGCCCTGGACCTTTTCCCCAAGGTGGACTTCCCTGTCGTGAACATCACCACCAAGCTTGTGGGCGCGAGTCCTGAAGTGATGGAGATCGACGTCACGGACGTTATTGAAGAGGCGGTGAACACGATCAGCGGCGTAAAGTCCATCCGATCCTCGAGCATGGAAGAGTACTCCATCGTGACCGTGGAATTCCATCTTGAACGAAACATTGACCTGTCGGCCCAGGACGTGCGTGACAAGGTCGCCGCAGTGCGGAACAAGCTGCCGAAGGAGACCGAGCCTCCGGTGATCGAGAAGATCAGCCCTGAAGATCAGCCTATCGTCTGGATAGCCGTCTGGGGCGACCGCACCGTCAGGGACCTGACGCACTACGCGGACAAGGTCCTGAAGCGGGATATTGAAAAGATCCCCGGTGTCGGTTCGGTCACGATGAGCGGCGGCAGGACACGGCAGGTGCGGATCTGGCTCGACCAAAATAAGATGGATTCAGCGGCGCTCACGTCCGAGGACGTGAAGCGGGCGCTGGGAGTTGAACACAAGGAAGCGCCGGGCGGCAGGATCGAAGGAAATCAGACCGAGTTTATTGTCAAGACCAAGGGTGAGTTCGAGACGCCCAAGGCCTTTAACGATATGGTGATCTCCTACCGTCATGGAAAGCTTATCAAGCTCAGGAACATCGGTTACGCCGAGGACGGCCTCGAGGACGAACGGTCCATCACCCGGTTCAACGGCAAGACCGCTGTCGGCCTGTCCGTGAAGCGGCAGTCCGGCGAGAACACCGTGGCTGTGGCAGATCGGGTCAAGGCAGCGGTGGCAAGGATCAAGCCTTCGCAGGGGATGAAACTCGACATCACCTTTGACCAGTCGGTATATATCCGGCGGTCCATTGAGGACGTGCAGATCGCGCTCTGGCTCGGAGCAGCGCTGGCAGTGCTCATTATTTTTGCGTTCCTCCGGAGTATGCGAAGCACTCTGATCAGCGCCGTGGCCCTGCCGACCTCGGTCATCGCCACCTTCGCCTTTATCCAGTTTCTCGGGTTCACACTGAACATGATGACCATGCTTGCCCTGTCCCTGTCCATCGGCATTCTGATCGACGACGCCATCGTGGTGCTCGAGAACATTTACCGGAGGATGGAAGAGGGCGAGCAGCCCATGAATGCGGCCCAGGATGGCGCCTCCGAGATCGGTCTGGCAGTCATGGCGACGACGTTCTCGATCGTGGCCGTCTTCGTGCCGGTGGCCTTCATGAAGGGCATTGTCGGCAAATTTTTCTATGAGTTCGGCATCACGGTGACCGTGGCGGTGCTTATCTCGCTCTTTGTCTCGCTCACCCTTACGCCGATGCTTTCGTCGCGGTTCCTGTTCTACCGCCGGAAGCACGGCAAACTTTATATGGTCCTCGAGAAAGGTTACGAAAAACTGTATGAGGTCTACCGGCCGCTCCTGGCCTGGGCCCTGCGCCACCGTCCGACGGTTATTGCGATAGCCGTTACGAGCGTCGTAGTTGGAATTTTGATCTTTCGATTTGGTTTGGGAAAGGAATTCATGCCGGCCGAGGACCAGGGTCGGTATCTGGTGAGGCTGGAGACCCCGGTCGACAATTCCCTGCAACGCGCCGACGCGCTGATGATGAGCATCGATGAAAAGCTCCGGCAGCGGCCCGAGGTGTCGGGCACGTTCTACGTTACCGGGACGGACTTCGCGCCGGCCATCAACAAGAGCAGGATATACGTGAACCTGAAAGACCGCAAACACCGGAACATCGACCAGCTCAGGTCCATGAAAGAGTTCCGCGACGTGATCGCCGGAACAGCGGACCTTAAGTCGTCGGTCGAACCGATCGCCATGGTCGGGGGCGGCCTGCGCGCCGTCCCCATCCAGCTCGTTATCCAGGGTCGGGACCTTGAAGACCTCCACAAGCGGACCCTTGCGATCAAGGAAGCGTTCGCAGTGATACCCGGCATAGTTGACGCGGACACGGACATCGAGACGGGAAGGCCCGAAGTGCGGGTGCGCATTGACCGCGACCGGGCGGCGAACCTTGGCGTGAGCGCGGCGTCCATCGGTAATACGGTGAACACCATGATCGGCGGCGAGATCATCGGCAAGTACAAGGACGAGCATGAAGGAGAGCGGTACGATATCACCGCCCGGCTTGTTCCTGATGCACGACAGAAACCCGGTCAGATTGACGGGCTTCAGGTCCGTTCCTCCACCGGCGAGCTGGTGCGTCTTGAGGACGTCACCACGCTTGACATCGGCAAGGGCCCCACCGTGATCACGCACATGAACCGTCAGCGGTCCC
>DATDRO010000058.1:0-13433 GCA_035291685.1 Nitrospirota bacterium
CTTTCAGACATTGTTCGAGAGAATTTTCTGATATCATCGGGCGCGGAATTCACCGTCGAAGCCAACCCGAATACGGTAACGGAACAAAAACTCGAGAAGCTTCTCGCATGCGGTGTGAACAGGCTGAGCCTCGGCGTCCAGTCGTTCTCCGACGACGTTCTCCGCACCCTCGGCAGGTCCCATACCGCGAACGAGGCAAGGAATGCCGTGGCCTGCGCGAGAAAGGCGGGATTTCAGAACCTCGGCATTGACCTGATATACGGGATCCCCGGACAGACCGCGTCCATCTGGCGTGAAAGCCTTGAGAGAACGATCGAACTCGGGCTGGAGCATATTTCCGCTTACAGCCTCTCTCTTGATGAGGGGACGTGGTTTACGCGGGAAGTTGAAGCCGGCAGATTTGCGCTTCATGAGGAGGAAACTGTCGCGCAGATGTACGAGCTTGTCGTATCCGACCTTGTCCGCGCGGGGTATCGGCGCTATGAGATCTCTAATTTTTCTCTTCCTGGCTTTGAGTGCCGTCATAATATGAACTACTGGAAGAGAGGGGAATATCTTGGTCTGGGCCCAGGGGCCTGGTCCTTCATCTCCGGGAAGAGATGCTCGAACATTGCTGATGTCCGGGAATATTGCCGGAGGCTTGCGGAGGGATCGGGCTCTGTCGATTATGAGGAGGAGGTGCGGCCTGAACAGGCTGTTGCAGAAGCCCTCATGCTCGGCCTCAGGACAGAGGCGGGGATAACGCTGAGCAGCTTTGAGCAGGAGCATGGAAAGCCGGCGGCGGAGCGGCTTGCAAAGAATGTTGAAAAGCTGAATAGCCGGGGCCTGGTTTCACTGTCGTCGGGCTGTATCAGACTCACGGGCCACGGCATTCTGTTGTCGAACGATGTCATAGGAAGGCTCTGTACATAAATTGTAACTACCCAGGTCAACCGCTCGCTCTGTCGCTTAACGTGCTATAAGGTTTCAATATTCGACATCGCCGGTGCGTTTACCCGCAACGCGTGCGGCGCGATTGTATCTTTGTCGCGCACGCTTACAGCGCCTGTCGCTCGCGGCTGACCTGAGCGCCTAACCATAGATTTTTGTTTACACAATTGCTTGTTAATGCTATAGTCATTTGTTATCCAACTCATGCGAAGTGACGGAGGTCTTCAGGACGGTGTTCAAGCATTGTGTAGCCGTTGGAGTGGTAGCACTCCTCATTATGTTGTGTGCTCCAGTTACCGCAGGGGCTGCCGAAGAGGTCAAGGTCACTTTTGTTGAGGTGCAGGGGAACAAGCGGATCGAGACCGCAACGATCCTCGCGAAGATCAAGACCAGGGAAGGAGAGGCCTTCTCGCCCGCGCAGATCAAGGAAGATATCAAGGCGCTCTATCAGCTTGGGCATTTCGAGGACGTTCAGGTAAAGACCGATGGGTTCGAAAACGGCATCAAGGTCATCTTCTCCGTCAAGGAAAAGCCGCTCATACGGGAGATCACTTTTGAGGGGAATACCGAAAAAGACTCCGAGGATCTGAAGAAAGATCTCACCATACTTACCCGGACGGCCTTTAACATGCAGCTCATCCAGGAAAACGCGGAAAAAATACGTCTCAAATACCAGGACATGGGTTACTACAACGCGGTCGTGGTGCCGGTCGTTTCGGAGCTGCGCAGCGGCGACAGGAATATTCTCTTTTATATCGAGGAAGGCCAGAAGGTGAAGTTGAAGGACATCATCATCACGGGGAACAAGGCCATTTCGTCAAACGAGATCAAGAAGGCCATGAAGACAGAGGAACACTGGTTCTTCTCTTTTTTTGGCCGAAGCGGCACCTTGAGGACCGAGGAATTGAGGGAAGACCTGGAGACCATCCGGAACCTCTATTACAACAAGGGATACATCCAGGTGCAGGTGGATGAGCCGGTCGTAGAAAACAAGACCTACACAAAGCGTACCTGCCTCATCTTCGGGAAAAAGAAGACACATATCGAGAAAAACGAGTTCGTTGTTCGTATCCATATCAAGGAAGGGGACCAGTTCCGGCTCGGCGCGACGACCTTGAAGGGCAACGTCATCCTCTCGGACAGTGAGATCATGAAGGAGGTACAGCTCAAACCGGGGGACATCTTCAGCCGACAGCTCCTCAGGGAGGATATCAACAGGATCATGGAGCGCTACGACGGCATCGCGCGGCCCTTTGCGAGCGTAGTGCCGCAGTTCAATATCGATCCCGACCGGAAAACCGTCACTCTTTCCATAGATATCCAGGAGGGCGGAGAGGTCCGCATCGGCTGGATCAATATCTCGGGCAATACAAAGACCAGAGACAAGGTGATACGGCGCGAGATGCGTCTCGATGAGGGAGACCTTTACAGCAAAAAATCGCTCAGGAGGAGCTATGAGAGGATCAATAACCTCAACTTCTTCGAGAACGTGGATATTGTGCCGAACCGCAGGAACCAGGAAGCCATCATGGACCTGGACGTCAAGGTAAAAGAGAAGCTCACGGGGACCATGAGCATCGGCGGCGGGTACAGCTCGGTGGACCGTCTCATAGGTATTTTTGAGATCACCCAGGGGAATCTCGGCGGCAGAGGTCAGCTCATTAAATTCAAGGCGCAGGTCGGCGGCACGCGCAGGATGTACGTTGTAAGCTTTATGGAGCCTTATCTGTTTGATAAACCGGTCTGGGGAAAGGTGGACCTGTATAACCAGTCGCAGGAATACGATGGTTATACCCTCAGGTCGAACGGGTTCGGCCTCGGAGTGGGCAAAAGCTTCACGGAGTATGTTTCAGGCGCCCTTAAATACAGTCTTGATAAATCGAATGTAGTAGTAGATACGACCACCACGCTTCCCCAGCAGCTGCTGGACCAGATCGCGGTCTACGGCAATATCGTAACCACGAGCTCGGTCACCGCAAGCCTGACGAGGGACTCGCGGGACTATTATCTCGACCCGAAAACAGGTTCCCGGAACACCATCTATGTGGAATATGCGGGAGGACCTTTGGGCGGGGACCCGAGCTTTATTAAATCCGTGGTGGACTCGGGCTGGTACTTCCCGCTGTTCTGGGACACGGTATTCATGACACGAGGTCGCATCGGCTACGCGGGCTCTCTTATCGACAAACCGCTTACCACGAATGAACGGTTCTTCGTCGGGGGTCCGAGCACGGTAAGAGGTTTCAAGTACGGCTCGGCCGGGCCGATAGATGAGTATGGCAACCGCCTCGGCGGAAACAAGGAACTCATCTTTAACGCGGAATATTCGTTCCCGATCGTCCCCGCCGCCCGGCTGAAAGGCGTATTTTTCTATGATGCGGGATTGGCGTTTTATGAACATGGTTTTTTGCAGCGCTCTGACGGCACGCTTGTGCCGGTCCCTGATCGGATCGCGCTCAGGGATCTGCGGCACTCGGTTGGCTGGGGTTTCAGATGGTTCACGCCGATAGGGCCGCTCAGGTTCGAATGGGGATACATTATCAACGAAAAAGAGACGGACCAGGCGAGCAAGTTTGAGTTTTCCATAGGCACCTTGTTTTAATAATGCGCAAAGACCGTGGACGGGACGGGTGAAGCCTTTCCGACGTTCCCTCGTCGGCGGGGCGGCTGCGGGGTAAAAGCGATCGCGGCAGGTCAGACACAACAAGAAATTCGACATTATTCCTTCGTAACAGGAGAAAAACAGAGGAGGCGGAGATGAAAAAGATACTGTTCCTTATTGCAGCGCTGAGTTGTATTGCCGCGGGTGCTTCGGCGGCAGGTGGAAAAACAGGCTATGTCGACTCGCAGGCGGTCTTTGAAAAGACCAAGCTTGGCCAGAAGTATCAGGGCATCGTCCGTGAGTATTACAATAACCGCAAAAAGATACTGGATGCCGATGCGGAGGAGATCAGGAAACAGCAGGAAGACTTTAAAAAACAGGCTGGTGTCATGAACGAGAAGGCACGGAGAGAAAAAGAAGAGGCCATCGGCCGGAAGATCAACGAATTCGAAAAGAAGCGGGCCGAATTCAATGAAGAAATAAGCAAAAAGAACGAAGAGCTCTCGAGGGAGTTCGACCAGTCGATGACGGTTGTGCTCAAGGATATCGTGAAGAAGGAAAAGTTCAGTATGGTCCTGAACAAATCCGTTACTGTCGCTCCCAAGTCGGACGTGCCGACGGTCCTGTACGCCGATGAGGACCTCGATCTTACGGCAAAAGTTGTTGCTGAGATGGACAAGAAGTTCGAGACATCCAAATAAGAACAGGAACGGGCTGGCATGAAACTAAGCGAACTTGCAACCTTACTCGGCGCCGAGCTCATCGGTCAGGGTGATATCGAGATACGGGGCGCATCCGGGATCGGAGAAGCGGGCGCCGGCCACATTACCTATGTCGCCGATGAGAGGCATCTCCGGGACCTGGAGCGGTCCCGGGCATCGGCCGCCATCGTTCCGCTGGGAGCTCAGACGCTGCATCTCCCGGTCCTGCGCGTGAAAAATCCGAGGCTTGCTTTTGCCCGGATGCTCGATCTTCTGTATAAAAAACCGTACGCCCCAGCAGGGACAAGCGGGAAGGCGGTGATCGGCAGGAATGTTGAGGTGGGAAAGGACATCACGATCCACCCGTATGTCGTCGTTGCCGACGGCGCGAAGATCGGCAACCGCGTAATACTGTATCCCGGAGTGTATGTCGGGGAAGGGTCCATCATCGGCGACGACTCGGTCATGTATCCGAATGTTACCATCAGGGATGGTGTTGTTATCGGCAGCAGGGTGATCATTCATTCCGGCACGGTGATCGGCAGTGACGGGTTCGGGTTTGTGACCGACAGCGGGAAACATCACAAGATACCCCAGGTGGGCGGGGTGGTCATACAAGACGACGTGGAGATCGGCGCCAACTGTACCGTTGACCGTGCGACCCTCGGCAAGACCGTCATCAAACAGGGCACTAAGATCGACAACATGGTGCATGTTGCTCACAATGTGACGATCGGCGCACACTGCCTACTTGCCGCCCAGGTGGGGATCGCGGGGAGCTGCACGCTCGGCGATTATGTCGTGCTGGGCGGCCAGGTCGGGGTCGGAGACCATGTCAGCATCGGAGACCGGGTAATGGTCTCCGGCGGGACAGCCGTTATCAAAGACACGGAGCCGGGTCAGGTGTTAGGCGGATATTACGCGATGCCGCACAGGGACTGGCTCAGGGTACAGGCGGTGCTGCCGAAGCTGCCGGAACTGAAACGGCAGATAGCCGAACTCGAAAGACAGGTGAAAGAACTAAAACAGAAGGGGGAGAAGTCATGATCGGAATCAAAGAGATCCAGGAAATGCTTCCTCACCGGTATCCATTTCTCTTGATCGACAGGATCCTCGAGATGGAGGTGAACAAGCGCATCGTGGGGATCAAGAACGTCACGATCAACGAACCATTTTTTCAGGGCCATTTTCCGGGACACCCCATCATGCCCGGCGTGCTCCTGCTCGAGGCCATGGCGCAGACCGGCGGAGTTCTGGCGATGCGGTCCGCGCTGGAGGAGGGGATGGATATAAAGACCAAGGTTATCTATTTTATGACCATTGACAAGGCGAAATTCCGTAAACCCGTCGGCCCCGGGGACCAGGTCCGCTTTGAGCTGGAGCAGATAAAAGGTCGAGGGAATATAAGAGGCTATAAAGCCGCAGCTCTTGTGGACGGCGCGCTTGTTGCCGAGGCCGAGCTGATGGCCATGATCGTGGACCGATGACAACAGGAACGAAGGAGACCCAGGTGAACATACATCCGACGGCCATCGTACATCCGGGGGCCCGTATCGCGGGGGGCGTGGAGATAGGGCCCTATTCGGTGATCGGCGAGCACGTGAGCATCGGCAAGGATACGAAGATCGCCTCTCATGTCCTGATAGAAGGCTGGACCACGATCGGGGAGAGGAACCACATTTTCCCTTTTTCGAGCATCGGTACGGCGCCGCAGGATATCGGGTATAAGGGCGAGGAGACGTATCTTATCATCGGCAACGATAACGTCATACGGGAATGCGCAACCATCCACCGTGCTACCACCAAAGAGGAACGGAAGACGGTTATCGGGGACAAAAACTTTCTCATGGCCTATTCCCACGTGGCCCATGACTGCAAGCTCGGTGATCACATCATGATGGCCAACTCCGTGGCGCTTGGCGGCCATATCATCATCGAGGACTACGCTATTCTCGGCGGCATGGCGGCCGTGCACCAGTTCGCCCGGATTGGCGCCTACGCCATCGTGGGAGGGTTGACCGGCGTGGCCATGGACATTCCGCCGTACGTGACAGCATCAGGCAGCCGGGCGCAGCTCTACGGTCTGAACCTGGTCGGTCTGAAGCGCAGAGGGTTCAGTGAAGAGACGATAGCGACCCTCAAGAAGGCCTATAAAACCATTTTCCGCTCAGGCCTGACGCTTGAAGAGGCGCTCCGGAAGGTGCAGGATGAATTCCGGTTATCCCGGGAAGTAGGACACCTTGTGGAATTCATCCGTAACAGCAAGCGGGGTGTGACGAGATGATCAGGAAATCAATGCAAAAGTCAAATTGTAAAATGCAAATTGCAAAATTGAGGTATGGCCTTAGGCCATGATCGTATATCCTTTCATTTTGACTTTTGCATTTTGCATTCATCAGACTTTGTGCCATGGTGTCTTTGTGGCGATACTGAAAAATTAAATGGTATGAACAAGATCGGTTTGATAGCCGGCAACGGCACCTTTCCCGTAGAATTCGCAAAAGCGGCGAAGCTGAAGGACCTGGAGGTCATTGCTGTCGCGCACGAAGGCGAGACCGTGCCGGAGCTTGCTCAGTGGGTGGATGCCATCTTCTGGATCAAGGTCGGCCAGCTCGGCAAGATGATTGATATATTCAAGAAGCAGGGCGTCCGGGACGTACTCATGGCCGGAGGGATCAAGAAAACGCGCATGTTCAGCGGCGGGATGCCGGACCTGCGCGGAGCGGCGTTCCTCGCGCGCATGCTTTACAATAAGGATGATTCTCTTCTCCGCGGCGTTGCAGCCGAACTGGAGTCCGAGGGTATTACCGTGCGGGAGTCCACCCTGTATCTGGAGAGCATTCTTGCCCCGGCCGGCGTCCTGACCCGGCGGAAACCGACGAAGGACGAATGGAAGGACCTCGAATTCGGCTGGCAGATGGCGAAGGAGGTCGGAAAGCTCGATATTGGACAGACGGTGCTCGTGAAAGATCGTGCTGTCCTGGCCGTGGAGGCCATCGAAGGAACGGATGAAGCGATCCGTCGCGGTGGACGCCTCTGTGGTAAAGGCGCGGTGGTCGTCAAGGTCTGTAAACCGGACCAGGACCTGAGGTTCGACCTTCCCGCCGCAGGCATCGAGACCATAAAGACCATGAAAGAGGTGAAGGCCTCGTGTCTCGCGGTTGAAGCCGGGAAGACGATCATCCTCGACCGGGAAACGGTCGTAAAAGAAGCGGACAAGGCGGGGATAGCGATCGTAGGGGTTGAGGAGAAGAGTTTTACATCAACGGGTAAACACTGATGATGAAATGGAGGAATGCATGCCGAAGATTCCATCCATATTAAATTAATCTCTGGTCCATCCGTTGTTGAAAAAGACGATATCATGAAAAAGATAAGGGTAGGCGTTATCGGCGTCGGGTATCTGGGCCGGTTTCACGCGGAAAAATACGCGCAGCACCCGAACGTGGAACTCATTGGCGTGGTTGATGCCGACGCGGCGAGGGCGGGGGAGATATCGAATAAACTGAGCACCGAGGCGTTCTCGGATATCTCCTCGTTATTCGGGCGGGTGGACGCCGTAAGCATTGTTGTACCGACCGTTCTTCACCACCGGGTCGCGAAACAGTGTCTGGAACAGGGGCTCCATATCCTGCTCGAGAAACCGATCACCTCGACAATGGAGCAGGCTGATGAACTCATTCGCCTCTCTGCCGGGAACGGGCTCATACTCCAGGTGGGGCACATTGAACGGTTCAATCCCGCGGTCACGGCGATCAAGGGCCGGCTCAGGTCGCCGCGCTATCTGTCCGCGGAGCGGATGGCGCCGTTCACTGTCCGGTGCACGGATGTCAATGTCGTGTTCGACCTCATGATCCACGACCTCGACATCGTCATGGACCTCGCCGGCGCTGCTCCGGTCTCGGTAAGCGCCGCCGGGGCGTCGGTGATCACGAAAGAGATCGACGCGGCCTTGGCGCGGATCATCTTTCAGAACGGCTGCGTTGCCGATGTCACGGCGAGCAGGGTGTCCGACGAAAAAAAGCGCACCCTCCGCGTTTTTGACGGGAGCGCGCTTTACGCGTCGGATTACCAGTCGCAGAAAGCTACGCTCCTCCGCAGAGGAGGCAATGCGGTCCCCGAACTGGTGCCGGAGGACATCTCGCTTGACAAGCGGGACACGCTCAATGAAGAGATTAAGGCGTTCATCGGGAGCGTGGAAAACAAGACCCGGCCTCTCGTGACCGGCGCTGAGGCGAGAAAAGCCATTGCCCTCGCACAGGCGATCACGGAGAACATTGAAAAGGGCGCTACGGGGTTCGTGCCGATCGGAGTATAGCCAAATAACTGGTAAAAACAACTATTCGTTGCGCAGGTCGGTCATGGAGCGAAAGCGCAGTAAGCGTGCCTTGAACACCTAAACTGACACGGCATCTGCCAAAACAGCGCAAGCGGAGCGAAAGCGCTGCGGAAATAATGCACAGATGATGTACCAGCACAGAGCATTCTGGCACGCTATGCGTCAGAGCGAATGACTGACCTGCGCACCTGAGTTCCGGAATTTTACGTGAGGAGTATACTTCATGACCATACCCATGGTTGATCTGAACATCCAATACGAGGCCATCAAAGAAGAGATAGACAGCGCTGTCCTTGGCGTTATCCGGAGCGCGTCGTTCATCCTCGGCCCCCAGGGCAAGGCGCTCGAACAGGACATCGCGGCTTACCACGGAGTGAAGCACGCCGTCGGGGTCGCCTCAGGCACGGACGCGCTGTACCTCGCGCTCCGCGCCGCCGGCGTCTCCCGGGGAGACGAGGTCATTACCACGCCGTTCACGTTCATTGCCACGGCCGAGGCGATATCCTATCTCGGCGCTGTCCCGGTCTTTGTGGACGTACGGCCGGACACCTTGAACATCGATGTTTCGAAGATCAGCGCCCGTATCACCAAAAAGACAAAAGCGATCATACCCGTGCACCTTTACGGCCATGCGGCGGAGATGGACCGTCTCATGCAGATCGCCGCGGACCGCGGGCTCAAGGTCATAGAAGACTGCGCCCAGTCATTCGGCGCGGAGTATAAGGGAAAGAGGACCGGCTCCTTCGGAGATTTCGGCTGTTTTAGCTTTTTCCCGAGCAAAAATTTAGGCGCCTACGGAGACGGTGGGATGGTCATTACCGATGACATGGCCTTGGCGGAGCATCTCCTCAGTCTCAGGAACCACGGAAGCAGGGTGCGCTACTATCACCACGAGATCGGGTACAACAGCAGGCTCGATGAGATGCAGGCCGCGGTGCTCAGGGTCAAGTTCAAGCGGATAGACGAATACAACAGGATGCGCAGGAAGAACGCGGCGTTGTACAATAAATATCTCGCCGCATCCGGGGTCCGGACGCCGGTCGAGACGCCTGATGCCGTTCACGTTTATCATCAGTACACGGTCATGGTCAAGAACAGGGACAAGGTCAAGCAAAAACTGGATGGAGAGAAGAATATCTCGTCGATGATCTACTACCCGGTGCCCCTGCATCTCCAGGCCGCGTACCGGGACCTCGGCATGAAACAGGGAAGCCTGCCTGTGGCGGAGCAGTCGGCGCTGGAAGTGCTCTCTCTCCCCATGTATCCGGAGCTAAGCGAGGAGCAGATCAAGACCGTGGCGGATGCGGTGAAAAAGGCGCTCTAATGTGCGGATTGTAGAATGCGGAATGAAAAAAAGAGCCCTTTCGTACATGAGCTGTGTGTCGATGCAGATCAGCCCGTTTCGTTCGGTCGCTTAGCGCGCCAGTGTGCTTTGGCAATTGAGAATATCCGGTGCTTTATCTTTCAGCCGGCATATGTTACAGATACTTACACGGAACGCTCACAACGACTCGCTCCTGGGCCGACCTGCGTTCGTGGCGGGTTGCAGGTTTCAATTTTGAAACGAAAGAACCAAAAAATATTAATTATTGCCGGCGAGGCGTCGGGAGATATGCACGGCGCCAACCTGGTGCGGGAAGTAAAGAAGCTCGATTCCTCGCTCACGTTCTTCGGCGTGGGAAGCAGGCAGATGCGCGAGGCCGGCGTCCGGATGCTGGCTGATGCGTCGGATATCTCCGTTGTAGGCGCCACCGAGGTGTTGACCCATATCCGCGCGATCTACGGGGTATATTCGAGGCTCAAGGCTTTTTTAAGGTCGGAAAGACCGTCCCTTCTCATCCTGATCGATTTCCCGGACTTCAACATCATGCTGGGGAAGGCGGCGAAGAAACTCGGCATTCCGGTCCTGTATTACATCAGCCCGCAGGTATGGGCCTGGAGGAAAGGCCGCATCAAAAAGATCGCCGCGCTGGTCAAGGCGATGATCGTGGTGCTCCCCTTTGAGGTGGAGCTTTACAAAAAGGCGGGAGTGGATGTGCGGTTCGTGGGCCATCCTCTTGTTGATGTGGTAAGATCCGATTACTCGCAGGAAGAGGCGAGGAAGCAGCTCGGGCTCGATCCCCGGCGACGAACGGTGGCGCTCCTGCCGGGGAGCAGGAAGAAGGAGATACAGAACCTCCTGCCCGACATGCTTGCGGCCGCGGCAATACTTGCATCGAAATTTACGGACCTTCAGTTCGTTCTGCCGGTCGCGCCCACCCTTGACGTGGAATTCGTCCGGGGGTATGTTGATAAGAGCGCAGTTCCCGTGACGATCGTCGATGGCAGGGTCTACGATGCGCTTCGCGCCTCGGATGCGGCGATGGTCGCCTCGGGAACGGCCACGCTCGAGACAGGGCTTATGGCTATCCCCATGGTGATCGTTTACCGGGTATCGGCGCTTTCCTTCGCCATCGGCAGCCTGATCATCGATGTCGAGAACGTGGGTCTGGTCAACATCGTCGCCGGCAAGCGGGTGGCGCCGGAGTTGATCCAGCATGACGCGACGCCGGAAAACATGGCCGGAGTGATCTCCAGGATGCTCGGAGACCCCGTCAAGTACCAACAGGTCAAGGACGATCTTGTCCGGATGAAGACGCGGCTCGGCGAAGGCGGGGCATCGGCACGGGCGGCTTCGGTGGTCATGGAAGTGATGCAAGGAGCATAAGGCAGAGGGCATAGAGCAGAGGGCAGGTTTTACTCCATGCTCCATGCGCTATGCTCTATGCAGATTTAATAAATTATGGAAACCTATAAAAGACTCTTAACCTATCTCAAGCCGTACAAGATGCGGCTCATCTGGGCAGTGGTCTTCATGGGGCTCACGAGCGGCATGATCGCGCTCCAGACCTATCTGACAAAACCGGTTTTGGACAAGGTCCTTATCGGCAAGAACATGAAACTTTTGTATCTTCTCCCGCCCGCGCTTCTTCTCGTAACGATCATCAAGGGCATTGCCTGGTACGTCCGTGATTACATGCTGGGATATGTGGGGCAGAAGGTCGTGAATGATATCCGGGACCGCCTTTATGCTCACGTGACGTCCCTGTCCTTCGCCTTCTTCACGAGGACCCCCACGGGCATCATTATGTCGCGCATCACGAACGATGTGAACCTTGTTCAGGGCGCGCTCACGAGGGCGCCTGCCAGCCTGGTCCAGGGCCTCCTGACCATGATCGCGCTGACGGTATACATTATCTATACCAATTGGAAACTTGCCGCGTTCTCCGTCGTGGTCCTGCCGTTCGCCGGCATCGCCTTGTCAAAGTTCAGCAAACGGTTCAGGCGGGCGAGCACGCAAATGCAGGAGCAGATCGGCCTGCTAACCACGCATCTCCATGAAACGATCGCCGGCATACGCATCGTCAAGGCGTTCGGCATGGAGTCGTACGAAAGCGAACGTTTTGCAAGCCGGAACAGGCAACTGTTCAATTCACTGATGCGCGGGATCAAAACGAGCGCCGTCTCCCATCCCGTCATGGAATTCATCACGATGATGGGGACCAGTATGGTGATTTTTGTCGGCGGCTACTGGATCGTCCGGGGCGCCATGACCGTCGGGGAGTTCTTTTCTTTTCTGATGGCGCTGGTGTTCTTTTATCGGCCGCTCAAGGACTTGAACGGCATAAATAACGTCGTCCAGGACGGCATGGCGGCGGCGAAACGCATTTTTGCCGTGCTCGATACCGAAGGGGAGATCCTGGACAAACAGGGCGCGGTCGGCATACCACGGGATTTCAAAACGATAGAATTTAAAAAGGTATCGTTCCGCTATGAAGATGAGCTGGTTCTCACCGATATTAATCTCGCGGTACGGGCGGGCGAGACCATCGCCATAGTCGGAAAGAGCGGAGGCGGCAAGACCACGCTCGTGAACCTCATTCCCCGTTTTTACGACGCTTCGTCCGGGTCCATAGTTATCGGGAACGTGGACCTTCGCGATGCCACGACCGCTTCGCTCCGTTCGCTCATCGCCATGGTCACGCAACAGACGATCCTTTTCAATGACACGGTGAAGAATAATATCGCCTACGGTAACCGCGCCGGCTCCTTTGATGACGTGGTCCGCGCGGCGCAGGCGGCGTACGCCGATGATTTCATCCGCTCTCTTCCGCTGGGATATGAGACGGTCATCGGAGAATCGGGCGTGAAGCTTTCGGGCGGTCAGCGCCAGCGGATCTCGATCGCGAGGGCGCTGCTCAAGGACGCGCCGATCCTTATTCTGGACGAGGCCACTTCCTCGCTCGATTCCGAGTCCGAGCGTGAGGTGCAGAACGCGCTCGACGGGCTGATGAAAGGCAGGACAAGCTTTGTGATCGCGCACCGGCTCTCGACCATCATGAACGCGGACAGGATACTCGTGCTGAAGAGCGGGAAGATCGCCGAACAGGGAACACATGGAGAGCTTTTGGCGAGAGGCGGAGAATACGCGAACCTTTATGAGCAGCAGTTCAGGGATGAACCGCCCGTGAGGATGCTCTGATGCTTCGCGCAAAAGTGTTTCCGTTCCTCGGCTGGCTGCTGATCTCGTTCTGGAGCATGTCGCTGAGGACCCGCAAGGTGAGGCGCGATATCCCCGACCGGTTCAAGGCAGCGGGAGAGAATATAATCTACGCGTTCTGGCATGGCAGGCAGTTTTTGTTGTTCTATAATCATCGTAATGCCGGGGCCGTGATTCCGGCGAGTGAAAGCCGTGACGGTGAGATACAGGCCGGCATTCTCAAGCATTTCGGGTTCAATGTCGTACGCGGGTCGAGCAAGCGCAAGGGAGAGCGGGCGCTCCTTGGTTTAGTGGATGGTCTTCGCAAAGGCAGGGACATCG
>DATDRO010000059.1:0-6370 GCA_035291685.1 Nitrospirota bacterium
CTCACTACTCCACCGGTAAAGGAGCTCGCACCGTGAAGGTAAAATCCGTTCTGCTTGTACGGGTCAGTTCCACCGTCGACAAGGATGTGGAGCACCCGCAGTTCTTCGACCCACCCTATGCCTTGAAATGTCTCCAGGCCGGCCTGGACCAACGGCAGGACATAAAGGTCCATCTGTTGGACTGCTGGGTCCAGCCGAAGAGCTTGATGGAACTGCGGGAATACACGTCCGCCATACGACCTGATCTGGTCGTCGTGTCGTCTTCGAGTTTTGACATCGATGTGTCGGACCAGTACGTGGTGGACTTGCGGACAGTGACGCCGGCCCCCCTGGTTATCGGGATCGGACAGGGCTTTTATCATCACCGCGACCGGCCAAAAGAACTCACAGCCAACTATGACGCTATTTTGCTCGGCGAACCGGAGCAGGAGTTCTTTCAGCTCTTTGACCGGATCTGCACCGGCGGATCCGCCCCGGCGGACTGGAGAACCCATTACCGGCAGCTGTTCGACGAAGGCAAGCGCTTCATGGTCGAAGAGCCGGATCGCCTGGCATTCCCCTCGTATACGCGCGAGGAACTGGCGGCGTATCAATCCATCTTTCCGGTACAGGTACCCCGGCGCGTGGTCTGGGGCTACCTCATTGCCACGCGGGGCTGCCCGCATGGATGCCTGTTTTGCAGCGAGGTCATGCGGGTCAGCACCGGGAAACGTCTGCGCAGCCGCTCCGCTGCCAGCGTGGCGGACGAAATGGAGCACTTGGCGAAACAGGGCGTCAATATTTGCTCCTTTCAGGACGACAGCTTTTCCGCGCATCGAAAATTCATGCTGTCCCTCTGCGAAGAACTGATCGCCAGAAAGTCGAAGATGCCCTGGATGGCCCGGGTCCGGGTTGACGAGCTGAACTATGACGTGCTGGCGCTGATGAAAAAGGCCGGCTGCGCCATGCTCGGCATCGGCGTGGAATCGGGCAGTGAACGGATCATCAAGGACATGCATAAACAGGGCGCCGATCGTCCCTGGCTTGAGCTTTGCCGGCAGGTCTTTGGCTGGACCCGGGAGCTGGGCATCGGCACGAACGCTTACTACGTGATCGGCAACCCCACGGAGACCCGCGAGGAGATCGAGCAGACCATCCAACTGGCTCTTGAGCTCAATTCCGACAGCATCCAGGTCCACTTTTACACACCCTATCCCGGCTCGGCCGCCTGGGAACGGTTCAAGGACAGACTGGGCGATACTGACCCGAAGAAGCTGTACCATTACGCCCGGCCGATGTTGTCCTTTGCGGCGGTGTCTCCTGATGAGCTGGTGAAATTGCGATCTCGTTTCTACAAGCGGTACCTGTTCCGGCCGGGGTTCGCCCTCCGTCATCTTTGGCGGTACGGGTCCTTCTATCTGCATAATCCGGACATCTTCTGGAGCCTGCTTGGCATCAGAAAGATATTTTGACGTGAAAAAGGAGAATACCAACCATGGCTCTGATCGGAAGCATACCGCGAAGATGTGTAAACCTCCCGCCGGGGTCGCTGCGCGCTCTGCTTGGCTGCGCAATGAGCGGCACGGCGCAGGAAGGGCCGGCGCTCGACGCTTTTACCCGTAAATTCAGCGAATGGATCGGCGCGCCCCACGTATTCGGGGCGGCCTCGGGCAGGTCGGCGTTCCAGCTGGCCCTCGAGTCGCTCGGTCTTGAAAAAGGAAAGGAGATCATCTTTCCGGCGTTTACGTTCCCGGTCATGCCCATGGTGGCAAAACTGCTCGGCTACAAGCCCGTCTTCTGTGATGTGGACCCGGTAACATTCAACTCCGGTCCGGAGCACATCGAGCCCCTGATCAATGAACGGACCGGCGCGGTCCTCGCGACCCATCTCTTCGGACAGCCTTGCGCCATCCAAAAGATCGCCGAGCTTGCGAAAAAACGGAATATTCGCCTGCTGGAGGATTGCGCCCATGCCCTGGGCGTGCGCGTGGCCGGACGCTCCGTGGGCACCTTCGGCGATATCGGTATCTATAGCTTTGCCGAGGGAAAGAACATGCCCTGCTTCGGAGGCGGGGCCATTGCCACGTCCAATGAAAAGATCGCGCAACGCGCCCGGGACGTCCTCGCGAAGGCGCCCATGCCCGCAAGCGGGACGGTGTTGAAAAAGGCCGCCTTTATCTGGCTGCTGTGGCTCTTGACCCGTCCCGAGGTCTTCGGCGTGACCGTGTATCCGGCGCTCCGCCTGAAGCTTCTCCTGGGCCAGCCACTCATGGATTCGGCAGTCGGCGACGAGCTTTTGAGCCTTTTCGCCGCGTCGAACCCCCGCGTGTACCGGCTGGCCAATCTGCAGGCAGCGATCGGATTGATCCAGCTTGAGCGAATCGACGCTTTCAATGAAGGCGCCCGGCGCAATGCCCGCATTCTGTCCGAAAGCCTGAACGGGATAAGAGGGATCGGCGTGCCGTCGTCAACGACCGGCGACCATATCTATGTCTATTACCCGTTGACGGTGGACCCGTCGCGGCGCAATGCGTTGCGCGCCTACCTCCTGAAACACGGCTTCGATACCAAGACCACGGACATGTCGGACTGCTCCCGGCTGGAGCCCTTTCGCGCGCACGGAGGCACACCGCACGCGCAAGGCGGCCCGAAGGAGGCCTCGATCCTTGAGATCTGTGTATATCCCGTGATCTCCGAAAAGAGCATCAGGCGGCTGGGCCGGGTCATCCGATCGTGGGTTGCGCGCTGAGATGACAAAAAGGCAGGGTGTAAAAGAAATCATGGTGTTGTGTTTTTTATAAAATCTGAGAGGAAAAGAATCACCGTATGGACCTTTTTGCCGATCGGCTGAAAAAAATCCCGCCCTACCTGTTCATGCAGCTGCGCGACAAGATCAGGCAGGCCGAGAAAAAAGGTGTGGATCTCATCTCCCTCGCCATCGGAGACCCGGTCGAGCCGACGCCCGCGTATATCGTTGAAACGCTCCGGAGCGCGGCATTGGACCCGGCAAACCATCAATATCCCACGGACGAACACAAAGGGATGCTGGTCTTCCGGAAAGCGGTTGCGCGATGGTACGAGAGGAAGTACGGAGTAACGCTGAATCCGGAAACCGAGGTGCTTGCCCTGAACGGCTTGAAGGAGGGCATCCATCACTTTGTCATGGCCCTCGTCAATCCCGGCGAGATCGTCCTGGTCACGAACCCCGGCTACCCTGCATACCGGGCGAACATCATCATGGCCGGCGCAGAGGCGTACGATGTTCCGCTGCTCGAAAAAAACGGTTTCCTGCCGGCATTCGAGGATATCCCGGATTCGGTGTGTCAAAAAACAAAGGCTTTTTTTCTTAATTATCCGAACAATCCGACCGGGGTCTGCGCCGACAAGCGTTTTTATACCAGACTCGTCGCCTGGGCCAAAGAACGGCATATCCTGCTGCTCAATGACAACCCCTACAGCGAGATCGTTTTTCAGAGTGATCACAGGCAAAGCCTGCTGCAGATACCCGGCGCCCGGGACGTCGCCGTGGAGCTCAACTCATTGAGCAAAGCTTACAATATGACCGGATGGCGCATCGGCATGGCCGTGGGCGGTGAAAAGATCATTCGGACCATCTGCAAATTCCATGAGAATGTGGCGTCCGGCGTGTTCAACGCCATTCAGCTTGCCGGCGTTACGGCCATGGACCAGGGAGATCGCGACATTGAAAACATGCTCGGCATCTACCGCCGGCGTCGGGATACGGCGTTACGCGCGTTCGCCGGGATGGGCATTATCGTAAAACCCGGCGGCGGGACCTTTTACCTCTGGGTCCCTGTTCCTGACGGTTCCCCCTCGCTGAATTTCGCGGCAAAGCTCGTGGAGAAGGCCAGCGTACTGGTGACGCCGGGTACCGCTTACGGAGAATATGGTGAGGGCTATTTCCGCGTCTCGCTCACGGTGCCGGACGCGCGTCTGTCGGAAGCTCTGGAGCGAATAGGGAACTTCATCAGGAAAAGATGATGGTGTTCACAGCCGTGAGCGCGGTGATCTGGAAGGTAGGAAGGAAGAGAAGAGATCGTTTCCCGGCCGGGATATCGCCCGCGGACTCAGCCGGCACGTATGCCTTCCTGGCCGACGAACATCGTTTTCATCGTTGTGTTGCCTGCGACGTGAAATTTTCGTCCCGGTCCATCCGCAGGGCATAATATATGGTCAAGCCGCTGAGATAGACAAAGCCTGCTGACCAGAGCACATCGCTCGGGAAATGCCCGCCCTGAACCATTCTCGTAAATCCGACCAACCCCCCATAGGCAAGGCCGAGCACGAGGAAACGGCGTGCCCACCGGGCGGAAGAACGCCTCAAAACGAAGTATGGGGAGAAGAGGTAAAAAGCGATCGATGCATGCCCGGAGGGAAAGGATTTTTTCTCTCCGGCGTCGCCGATCTGCCATACCTGAAGAAATTTTTTCTCGCCTCCAAAATATTCTACCTGCCTCGGACGAGGGCGCGCCCACGAGACTTTGAAAAGCGGTGTGATGAGCCCCGGTCCCAGCGCAAGAAGAATAAGAAAAAAGAGCGCCGCCTTGCGGTAACGATAGACACGAGCCCAGAAGAAACCGGCCAGAAAGGCGATGGCGGCCGCCCCTCCCAGGAACAGGCCGGGAAGCGGTCCGTATCGATACAGAAAATCCCAGAAACGATCGTTTGCATGCACCCAGCCGCTGCCCGGCGAATAGAAGAGGCTTTCAATTCGAATGTCCGCGTCACTTATCGCCAGCAGAAAGGTCGTAATCACCAGAACCACACAGGGGACTAAAAAATCAATCAGGATCCGCTTTTTCATTGCCGTAAACATTCTCCAATCTTCCGCAGGGTAGCGTTTCCCCGTCCCCTTCTGTCATGATGCGAGATAATCGATACGAGACATTTCCTCTGACCGGTGTCGGTTTGTCGAAACGCATGCCGATGGCATTTCTGAGTATGCCTTCCATGAAGATTTTTGTCAAGTGCCCTTTCAGATTCTTTTTGACAATCGCCCGATATTTCATTATAGTATAGTACCTGTCCTGACAATATCCAATCCAAGAAGGAGCAATAATGATCCCGACCATAGAGTGGAAGAACGGCATCGTACGGATGCTTGACCAGACAAAGCTGCCCTTTGAGACCGTGTACAAGGACTGTGCGGATTACGAGACGGTCGCGCAGGGGATCAAAGAGCTCTGGGTGCGCGGCGCACCCGCTATCGGCGTAGCCGCCGCCATGGGGCTTGCCCTCGGCGCCCGCCAGATAACCGCCTCAACGTTCGACGAATTCTGGCCGAAATTCGAAGAGATCTGCTCCCGCATGGCCGCGACGCGGCCCACGGCAGTGAACCTTTTCTGGGCCATCAATTGGATAAAAAAGTTCGTGCAGGAAAACAATGATCAGGACATCGACACTCTGCGCAATATGCTCGTCATCGAGTCCCAGCGCATGCTGGACGAGGACATCGAAACGAATAAAAAGATCGGCGGCTACGGCTCCGTGTTCGTTTCCGACGACGACAATATCATCACGCACTGCAATGCAGGGTCGATCGCCACGGCGGGATACGGGACCGCGGAGGGCGTCATGCGCGCGGCGGTGGAAGAGGGAAAAAAGATCCACGTGTACGTGGACGAGACCCGGCCCGTGCTCCAGGGAGCGCGCCTGACCGCGTGGGAGCTCATGGAAGAGAAGATCCCCTGCACCCTTATTACCGACAACATGGCGGGATACTTTCTCTATCGCGATATGGTCGACCTCGCGATCGTCGGCGCCGACCGCATCGCGGCAAACGGCGACGTGGCAAACAAGATCGGCACATACAGTCTCGCGGTGCTCTGCAAGGAACACGGCATCCCTTTCTATGTGGCGGCGCCCGTGTCCACCATCGACTTCAGCATGGAATCGGGATACCAGATACCCATTGAAGAACGGGACCCGCGCGAAGTGACCCATATTCTCGGGAAGTTCCCTGTAGCGCCGGAGGGCGTCAAGGCTGCGAACCCGGCATTCGATGTGACCCCTGCCAGATACATCGCGGCCATCATTACGGAGAAGGGCGCATTCCACCCGAAGGACATTCACAAGCTTGCTGACAAAAATATCGATCCGGAAACCTTCCGGATAAAATAGTAACTACTTAGGTGCTCAGGTCAGCCATGAGCGATAGGCGCTGTAAGCGTGCAGCGTAAAGATGCTTTACCGACGTAGGCGATGCGGGCAAAAGTACCGGCTCTGACGAATTTCAAGGACTTATAGCACGCTAAGCGACAGAGCGAGTGACAGACCTGAGTAGCTACATAAAATAACCGTTTATTCGAAAAGGATCTTGGACGGAACCCTCTCCGTAGGGAGAGTCTCCATCCCCCGTGAACCTGAATGA
>DATDRO010000060.1:0-4650 GCA_035291685.1 Nitrospirota bacterium
AGCGTCCTTTTTCTTCATCAAGAGCCACTCTTTGCCCGTGCCTTTCGGGAGCCCTTTCATCCGGGCGAGCGTGAAGGCGCCTTCAAGCTTTCCCCCTTTGAGCTCAAAGCTGAGCTTGCCTTGTTTGAGCGCCTCGACGGGATCGTTCGCGTCGAGCGGAAGGAACTCTCCCGTATCCCAGATTACTACCGGCCCGGCGCCGTAATTGCCCTCGGGTATGATCCCCTCGAAGTCAATATAAGCGAGAGGATGGTCGGGGACCATGATCGCGAGCCGCTTGTCAGCGGGGTCCAGCGAAGGGCCTTTGGGAATTGCCCATGACTTGAGCATCCCGCCGATCTCCAGTCTGAGATCATAATGGAGCCTCGCGGCTTTGTGTTCGTGCACGACGAATCTCAACGACCTGGCCGGCATTGTTAGGCCCCCTTTATTGCTGAGATTGATGCGAGAAACAAAAACATGATACAATAAACACGTTTTCCGTTCAAGTGGTTTAGCGAGACGCGTTTTTATGACGGAATGAAAAATTTTATGATACAATGGATGCAAGGAACGCGCTCTTTTGATACCCGTACAGCATGAACAAAGAACAGTATATCCAATGGCATCTTGATGAGAGCTTTCAGCGGTGGTTCCGGAGGGCGTCGCTCTGGGGAGCTGTCCTCTTTGTTCTGCTGGGCGCGCTTGATTACGTTGTCACGCCCGAGAACTTCAAGACGTTTCTTTTGTACAGAACAATCATTGCCTCGTTCCTCTTCACTGCTTTCATCGCGGCAAAAAAGATATCAAACCCGCGGGTCCTCCAGATACTGGCATACGGAACGGTCATCGGTTCCGCCGTTGCCATTGAGCTTATGATCATGCGGTTCGGCGGCCACGCGTCGTCATACTATGTCGGGATGATCCTGCTCTGCGTATCGGTGCTGGGCTTTATTCCCGCACGCTTTAATTTTCACGTGGTCTCAGCGGCGCTCATCTACGCGATCTATCTCTTCCCCCTATTGATCACCGAAAAGATCACCCAGGTCCGGGTATTCTTTACCGCGAACGCGTTTATGAGCCTGATATTCATGACCGCCGTGCTCATGAGGTATCTCAACTGGAAGAGTCTGATCGAAGACCTTACGCGCAGGTATGATCTTGAACGCTCACGGGAATATTTCGAGGAGATAGCGCAAGACCGGACCCGGGAACTGACAGAGGCAAAGGAACAGTGGGAAGAGACCTTTAATACCATTGATGACGTCATAGCCATCCACGATAAGGATTTTAACGTTATCCGCGTAAACGCCGCAGCCGCGAAAATGCTCGGCGTATCGCTGTCCGAGATAAAGAAACAAAAATGTTATCAATCATACCATGATACGGAAGGGCCTCCCGGCTGGTGTCCCGGGCTCGAGGTCCTCAAGACAGGCGTTCCCGTCACGCGGGAGATGTTTGACGCGCGGATACAAAAACATATCGAAATAAAGGCCCTGCCGCGCTTTGACAAAAAGCACCGGATCATCGGGTTGATCCATATCGTGCGTGATATAACCGACCGGAAAAGGGCGGAGGACGAACAACGGAACCTGCAGGCGCAATTTTTACAAGCGCAAAAAATAGAATCCATCGGGCTCCTGGCCGGCGGCGTGGCCCATGATTTCAACAATATCCTCTCCACGATTCTCGGCTACAGCGAGCTGTCCTTAATGAACCTTCCCGACGGACATCCGGCCAGGCAGAACCTTCTCATTATCAGAGAGGCGGGCGAAAAAGCCGCTGCTCTCACCCACCAGCTCCTTGCGTTCAGCCGCAAGCAGGTACTTGAGATGAAGGCGATCAATCTGAACACGGTTGTTGAAAAAATGGTAAAAATGCTGAGCCGTGTCATCGGAGAAGATGTGGTGCTGCACCTGAACACCAGCGCTCCCACCAGTAATATCATGGCCGATCTGGGCCAGATAGAACAGATCTTGATGAACCTGGCAGTGAATGCCCGCGATGCCATGCCTTCCGGCGGGCGTATGATGATCGAGACAGCTGATGTCGAGCTGGATGGTGAATACGTCAAGAAACATGAAATCGTAAAACCGGGACCGTATGTGATGCTGGCGGTAAGCGACACGGGCGAGGGAATGAGCAAAAATGTGATGGACAGGATCTTTGATCCGTTCTTCACCACCAAAGAGGTCGGAAAAGGGACCGGACTGGGCCTGGCAACGGTATACGGTATTGTGAAACAGCACAATGGGTACATTTTTGTGTACAGCGAGCCGGGCAAAGGGACGACCTTTAAGATCTATTTGCCGGCCACCCATGAAAAAAGCCTTGGCACGCACCCGGTCAAATCCGCGACGGCGCCACGGGGTTCAGAAACAGTGCTGGTGGCCGACGATGAACCGGCCATCCGGAACCTGGTTCTCGACGTACTTCGGCCATTGGGATATCACGTCCTTATTGCCGCCTCCGGAGAAGAGGCATTGACGGCGAGCGATGCGTTAAAAGGACCTATCGATCTGTTATTGACCGATGTGGTGATGCCGGGAATGGACGGAAAAAAACTGGCTGACGAACTGTGTTCACGAAGGCCGAATGTAAAAGTTGTTTTCATGTCGGGCTACACCGATAACGCAATCGCCCATCATGGCATATTGGATTCAGGGGTGATTTTGATACAAAAACCCCTGACACCGGGCAGCCTGGCCCGCAAGCTCCGCGAGGTATTGGATAAGAAAGCCGGGGGAGGCGTATAAGAGACCCTCTGTCGCGCCGGACCGTAGTGCGAAAACCTTTTTTTTGGTTTAAAGCAAAACTTCTTGACAAAGCATACTGCAACCTATAAAATCTATACTCTGATTCGCTCTCCTCGTATGCAGGTATGTCTCGCATTTACTCCGCATGAGGAAATTTATCTATGATCAAGTTATATAATACCTTTACCGGGAAAAAAGAACAATTCGTGCCTCTTATCCAGGGGAAGGTCGGCATCTATGCCTGCGGCGTTACGGCGTACGACTACTCTCACCTTGGCCATGCGCGGGGGGCCGTGGTCTTTGATCTGATCCAGCGGTACTTTCGGCGCAAGGGGTTCGAGGTAAAGTACGTGCGGAACTTTACCGATATTGACGACAAGATCATCAAACGGGCAAAGGAAGAGGGGATAACGGCCGCTGAAGTCGCCCGAAAATACATCGACGCATACCACGAGGACATGAAACGCCTCGGCGTAGGCGCGCCCGACATCGAGCCCAAAGCCACGGAACACATTGATGAGATGGTGCAGATCGTCAAAGGGCTTGTTGCAAAAGGACACGCCTACGCGGTTGAGGGGGACGTGTATTTCCGTGTCTCAAGTTTTTCCGATTACGGCAAGCTCTCAAAGAGGAATGTTGATGACCTGAAGGCAGGGGCCAGGGTGGAGGTGGACGAGCGCAAGGACGATCCCCTGGACTTTGCCCTCTGGAAGGCGTCGAAGCCCGGCGAACCTGCGTGGAACAGCCCCTGGGGCCCCGGCAGGCCGGGGTGGCACATCGAATGCACCGCTATGTCGTTCAAGCACCTGGGCCAGACCTTCGACATCCATACCGGGGGCAAGGACCTCGTTTTCCCGCACCATGAGAATGAGATCGCTCAAAGCGAGGCCTATTCTGGCAGTAAATTCGTGAACTACTGGCTCCACAACGGGTTCGTGAACATCAATCAGGAAAAGATGTCAAAATCCCTCGGTAATTTCTTTACCATCAGGGATATCCTCGACCAGTACGATGCCGAGGTCGTCCGGCTCTTTCTCCTCTCCACCCACTACCGGAGCCCGATCGATTTTTCGGACACGAACCTAAAGGACGCCCGTTCCGGCCTTGACCGGTTCTACACGATGAAAGAAGCAATGAAAAACTTTCTCACGGGGAAGAAGCCGACCGCGGTAAAACCGGAGGAGGTCATCGAGTCCTCTGACCGCCCGCTTTACAACAAGATCGGGAACCTTCCGAAGGCATTCGAAGAGGCCATGGATGACGACTTCAACACGGCATTCGCGATCGGGCTGATCTATGATCTCGTGCGGGATGTGAACAAGTTTCTCGCGGAGATCGATCAAAAGAGGGAGGATGCCGCTCAGGCCATCCTTCGTGCCGCATCCTCGGCCTTCGACAATGTCAGTACGACCCTGGGGCTCTTTCTTCGCGAACCTGATGAATGGTTCAGGGAAGGAAGGCTTGCCGACAGCAAGGTCACCCTCTCCGTTGAAAAGATCGAGGAGCTCATCCACCTGCGGAATGAGGCGAGGGCGCGCAAGGACTGGGCAGAGGCGGACCGGATACGCCAGGTCCTTGACGATGGAGGCGTGGCGCTCTTCGACCGGGCAGGCGGCACGGTCTGGAAAGCGAAGTGATGCTTTTTTCTGTGGAAGAGATGAATCGGGAAACCGGCAAAACGGCGAAAGAGTGATTTCACGGTTGTCAGTTCTCCGATCCCCCCTATTCTCCGGTTCATGAATTTTTATTTCGCTGCGATACTATCCCTATGCATAAAGACAAAATCGTGGGCGTCAACCCCGTGCTGGAAGCGCTTAAGGCGGGCAGGCCTGTCCAAAGGCTCTTGATCGCCGAACACCGAAGGCATGATAAGGACATTCAGGCGATCATCCGGCTCGCCCAGGGCGCAGGTGTT
>DATDRO010000061.1:0-7672 GCA_035291685.1 Nitrospirota bacterium
CGGGTCGAGCCCTCGCCGCTTCGAATACTGACGATCATCGGGCGCGTTATGCGCCGGCGAGGAGGGGCTGTCGGGCGACACAGCCCCGGTCTCATACCATGCTCCCCGAACTTTTGACAGTACCGTTGTTAACTGAGATATCCCTGTTCCTGCAAAATCATCGGGCATATTATATTCCGATTTTCCGGGTTTTTCAAGCGGGATTGTCAATATAATCTTGACAGCGCTCACCCGTCTCTGGTAATCTCGTACCTGTGTAAAGGGGAGTAGCTGCTACAGCGGCATCGCCAGCCCGTCCCGTTTTGCGGGACCGGTGCCTCTGGTCAGGGAAACCTGACAAGCGAGACCTTTACCTGGATGAATATCGGTTGGTCTGATATGCATCGGGTAAAGGTTTTTTTGTCTAGGAAAGAGGCGTATGCCTGTTTACGAGGTAATGTGTGGATAGACTGTATAAAGGGATATATCGGTTCCAGCGGTCATACTTTAAAAAAGAAGAGGAGTTTTTCAGGCGGCTTTCGCGGGACCAGAACCCTGAGGTGCTCTTCATCACCTGCGCGGACGCGCGGGTAGACCCGAACCTGGTAACGCAGAGCAAACCCGGGGAACTTTTTATCGTCCGCAACGTGGGTAACATCATCCCTCCCTATGATGCCATCAGGGACAAGAACAGCGTGGCAGCGGCCATCGAATTCGCGGTGCTGGAATTACGGGTGGCGGACATCATTATCTGCGGGCATTCCAACTGCGGCGCCATACAGACGCTTTTCCAGGAGGAGCACGATCTGAAAGACATGCCCCATCTTCGGGACTGGATCAGGATCGCATTGCCGGTGAAAGAGATCATGGACAAACATTACGCCCATGTAGCTCTCGATTTCCGCAATCGCATCGCGGAGAAAGAGAACATCCTTGCTCAACTGAGGAACATCCAGACGTATCCGTTTGTGGTCAAGGCGTTGGAGGAGGGTAAGCTGTATCTTCATGGATGGTATTATGACATCGGCACGGGGAACATCTCCTCCTACAACCCGGCGACCGACACGTTCGAGATGATCGGTTGACATGAACCTCTCTTTGCGAGGGTAATCATAACAGCCGCGTATTAAACGGGAGAGAAAGGGGCGTCTTCTCATGAACAGGAAGATACAAAAGGTATTGATCGCCAATAGAGGGGTCCCCGCGGTCAGGGTCATGCATACGTGCAGGGACAGGAACATACCCACCACCGCGGTGTACAGCGATCCCGACCGCCTCGCCCATCATGTGTTCATGGCCGATGAGGCCGTGTATATCGGCGAGGCGCCGCCGAGCGAATCCTATCTCAACATGGACAAAATGGTCCATGCCGCCCTGCAGAGCAGGTCCGACGCGGTCCATCCGGGCTGGGGCTTTCTGGCGGAAAACGCGGATTTCGCCCAAAAGGTGATCGACGCTGGACTCGTCTGGATCGGCCCGTCTCCCGCGGTCATCAGGATGATGGGGGACAAGATCGGGGCCAAGGCGCTCGCCCGGAAAGCCAAGGTGCCCGTCATCCCGGGCATCGATGCGGTCACGGACATCGAGCAGATCAAGAAGTGGATGAAGAAGGATGACGTGAGCTATCCGATCATGATCAAGGCCGCGGCAGGCGGAGGCGGCAAGGGCATGGTCAAGGTGGAAAAAGACGAAGAGCTGGCGCAGGCCCTTGCCCGGGCCCGGTCAGAGGCCAAGAAGTCGTTCGGCGACGAGACCATCCTGGTCGAGAAGTATATTGAACGGGGCAGGCATATTGAGGTGCAGATCGTCGCGGATGAGCATGGGAACGTTGTCCATCTTTTTGAACGGGAATGCACGATCCAGCGGCGGAACCAGAAGATCATCGAGGAAGCGCCGTCGCCCAGCCTTGACGAAGGGCTTCGCCAGGAGATCTGCCTGACGGCGGCGCGGCTGATGAAGGAGATCGGCTACACCTCGGCGGGAACGGTGGAATTTATCTTCGATTCCCTGACCAGGAAGTTCTATTTCCTTGAGGTCAATACGCGGCTGCAGGTCGAGCACGGCATCACCGAGCTGATCACCGGTCTGGACATCGTCGGCATCATGATCGACGTGGCATTGGGCAAGAAGCTGCCGTTCAAGCAGGCCGATATCCGTCCGAACCGCTGGGCGCTGGAGGTCCGTCTCAACGCCGAAGACCCCAAGAGCTTCAGTCCCTCCTTCGGGCCCATTACCCGGCTGCAGGTCCCCATGGGCCCGAATGTGCGCGTGGCCTCGGGTGTGTACGAGGGCGGCGACATCCCCGCCTATTATGATTCTTTGTTCATGCTGCTCATGACCGCGGGAGCGGACCGGAAAGACGCCATCAGGGTCATGGACCGCTCGCTCGGCAGGAATCTCAGGGTCGAGGGCGTAAAAACACTTCAGCCGTTGCTGCTCAGCATCATCAGGCATCCGTCGTTTGTCTCCGGTGAGTTCTCGACACGGTTCATCGAAGAGCACATGGATGAGCTTATCTCGATGTTCAGCGAGCAGAACAGCGAAGACGAGGTGCTCAAGATCGCGCGATATGTGGCGGAGATATCGGCGCTCGGGCCCCAGAAATGGATGTGAGGGATAGACAGATGGCAGATGACAGAACACAGAAGACCGTAGGCAGTAGTCAGAAGTCAGAAGACAGAAGCCAGAAGACAGACAAGAATGTCCCGGCTGCGGCCTTTGCCAGGCCGGGGATGTCCCCGAAGGAGATCGTCAAGGCGGTCCGCTCGCTGAAAGGGGTCTGTCTCACCTCGGTAGGGATGCGGGACGCCGGGCAGTCGGATTTCAAGAACCGGCACCGTATCTATGACCTCAAGACGCTCGCGCCGCATTATGAAAAGATGGGGCTCTTCAGCGCCGAGTGCCACGGCGGCGCGCGATGGCATGTCGGCATCATGAACCGGCGGGAAAGCCCGTTCGAGGAGACCGCCCTGCTTCGCGAGCTTATGCCGGACGTGCTTCTCCAGACCCTTATCCGGGAGACCAACCTCTGGGGTTACCGGCCGTATCCGAAGAACGTGATCGAGCACGCGGTCGGGCAGGTGGACATCGATGTCTGGCGCTGTTTCTCCTTCCTGAACGATGTGCGGAACATGCGCACGGTCGCGGAGGTCGTCATGAAGAGGGGACGGATCTTCGAACCGACCATATCGTTTACCACGGCCGACTGGGCCACGAACGACTACTATCTCACGGTGATCAAGGATATCGTCGAGCTGTGTTCGGGTGTCGACGAGATCGTCCTGTGCGTAAAAGACATGGCCGGCGTCGGCGACGTATCCCGGATCGGCAATCTGATCACCGCAATAAAACAGAAATACCCCACGCTGGTGATCAACTATCACCGGCATATCACGGACGGGCTTGCCATACCCGCCCTGCTGTCAGCGGCAAAGGCAGGCGCGCAGATATTCGATGTGGAAGAAGACTCGCTGGTGCGGTTCTACGGGCATTCGCCCATACTCGGCGTGCAGGCGATCTTCGAAGAATCAGGGATCCCGGTGCACCTCAACAGGCCCGAGGCCGAGGCCGCGGTCCAAAGGGTGCGCGAATGGATCGGCCACTACGAATGGGCCGAGTCGCCTTTTAAGGGACTGGACCACACGGTCACGCGCCACAAGATGCCCGGCGGCGCGTTCCCCAGTTCTTTTGAGCAGGCGCAGAAGGCCGAGTTTCTCCATCTGATGCCCGCGGTCCTGAAGCTCATGTCGCTGTACAACCGGATCGTGAAGTATTTCGATGTCACGCCGGGCTCCCAGATCACCTGGGTCACGTGCAGCGGGATCATCAACCGCTATGCGAAGGAACGCGGAGACGCGGGGGTCAAGCACATCATTGCGCTCATGACCAGGTTCGTCGAGGAAAAGGCGCAGGACCTGAACGCCATGACGAACGAAGAGCGGGAAGAGCTGCTCATGCTCTTCAGGAACGCGCCGGGCGATTTCAAGAACCTTCTGCTCGGCAACTACGGAAGACTGCCGGTCGGATGGCCCGCCGAATGGGTATACAAAAGCACGTTCGGCGAAGAAGGGGAGACAAAGATCAAGGAGCGAAAAGAACTGTCCCCCCTTGATTCAATGCCGGACGATGATATTGAAAAGATACGAAGGGAACTGTCCGAAGGCCTCGGACGGGAGGCGACGGAGGAAGAGTTCATTTTGTATCTCATGCATCCGAAGGACGCCCTGGAATTTATCGGGTTCAGGGAAAAATATGGCGACGCGCCGCTGGCCCTGCCAACGGACGTCTGGCGCGAGGGCCTGAAAAAACCGGGGGACCGGGTAAACTTCGACCTCTGGGGCAAACCCTACTCTATCGAGCTGGTATCGATCGGCGCCGAACACGAGGGTTTTGTCCATGTGGTGATGCGGGTGAACAACAAGACGCGGGTGTATACGGTGGCGACGCCGCGGGCCAGGAAGGTCGAGATACGGATGGCCAAGGCACCGAACGATGTGGGCGCGCCGATCAGCGGCAATATCTGGAGGATCGGCAATCCCGACCGCGGGTCCATCAAGGTCGGCGATATCGTCCATAAGGGAGAGGAGATCGCAAATCTCGAAGCGATGAAGATGGAAAATGCGATCCTCGCTCCTTTTGATGGACAGATCATCGAAGTCTGCGTGAAGCTCAATGATACGGTCCAGGAAGGACAGCTTCTGTTTGTGATCGAGAGGCAGTAGATTCCACGACCCGTTCCATTTTTTTGCTATCGTTTAATCTGTTCTCATCAGCCGCGCGTTTACGCGCGGCACTCTATCCACCGGAGGTATAACAATGGATCAGCAAAAAGTTCCGAAAATGGTTGTTGTCGGCATTCTGGCGTTTCTCGGCTTTATGCTCCTCATGTCCTCGTACTTTGTGATCGACGCGGGCGAACGCGGGGTCATACTCCGGTTCGGCGCGGTGAACCGCGTGGTGCCCGAAGGGCTTCATTTCAAGGTCCCCTTCATGGAGGACATCGTCCGCATGACCGTGCGTGTTCAGAAGACCACTACCAAGACCGAAGCGGCCAGCCAGGACCTGCAGGTGGTCCAGACCACCATGGTACTGAACTACAGCCTCCAGTCAGACAAGGTCGGCGAGACGTACAGGACCCTCGGCCTGAATCGGGATGTATCGGAAAAGATCATCAATCCCGGCATTGAAGAGAGTTTCAAAGCCGCGGCTGCCCGCTACACCGCCGAGGAACTGATCTCGAAACGCGAAGCGCTCAAGACGCAGGTGCGGAACTATCTCCGCGACCGTCTGGCGCCCTTCGGCATCGTTGTGGTAGAGCTCTCCATCACGGATTTCCAGTTCTCGACCGAGTTCAACAAGGCCATTGAATCGAAGCAAAGCGCCGAGCAGCACGCGCTCCGGGCGAAGCGAGACCTGGACCGGATCAAGGTGGAGGCGCAGCAGAAGATCGCCACAGCCCAGGCCGATGCCGAGGCGCTCCGTCTCCAGCGCCAGGTGATCTCGCCGGACCTCATCAAGCTGCGCCAGATCGATGCCCAGATAAAGGCCATCGAGAAGTGGGACGGCAAGCTCCCGAGCGTGACCGGTGGCGCCGTTCCGTTCATCCAGGTCGAGGACCTCAAAAAGTAGGCGAGCGTTGAAGCGGGAGCGGACGCCCTCAGAACCGGGGGCGCCTGCATTTTATGCGAAGGAGCCGGCAAGGAAATGACCGCGTGGATGCTCAAAACTGTTGTGCAGGCAAAAAGGCTGATAATCGGAGTGACCGGTTTCTCCGTGCTGCTGATCGGCGTTGCAATGATCGTCCTGCCCGGCCCCGCTATTATCGCGGTGCCATTAGGTTTGGGCATCCTTGCTACTGAATTTGTCTGGGCGGCAAGGTTGCTAAAAACGATTAAAAGTAAATTCCAAAAAACAAAAGAAGGGAGTAATTCGCATGAGACCAAGTGAGAAAGAAGCGGAGTATTTTGCGCGCCAAGAGTTCGAGAGCAAGAAGCAAGTTGAGGAGGAGAAACAGAAAAGGCTGGCCGAGGAGCAGAAGAGAAAGGCGAAGGATCTGCACTGGATGAAGTGCCCCAAGTGCGGGATGGAGTTGATCGAGATAGACTACAAACACATCAAGGTGGACAAGTGCTCGCACTGTGACGGCGTCTGGCTCGACGCGGGCGAGATGGAGACTGTGGCAACGATGGACAAGACCGGACTTGACAAGCTGTTCAGTGTTTTTAAGAAATAACAGCGACGATTATAATCAAGTGGCCGAAAAATCATGAGTTTTTTCTGGAGATTTGTAATATGCATTATTATAGATTGACTGTTGATAAGGCGCTTGCGGAACTGAAGACCGCACGCGACGGGCTCAGCACCGCAGAGACAGGACTGCGTCTCGAGAAACACGGCCCGAACGAATTAACAGAGAAAAAGAAAAAGGCCCCGCTCATGATGTTCCTTGACCAGTTCAAGGATTTCATGATCCTTGTCCTCATTGCCGCCGCTCTTATTTCAGGGTTCATCGGCGAGGTGTCGGATACCATAGCCATAATCGTCATTGTCGTCCTGAACGCGGTCGTCGGTTTCATCCAGGAATACCGGGCGGAAAAGGCCATGGCCGCCCTGAAGAAGATGGCCGCGCCGTCCGCATCGGTCATGAGGAACGGCATGCCGGAAACCATCCCCGCTTCCCGGCTTGTGCCGGGCGATATTGTCATGCTCGAGGCGGGGAAGATCGTCCCTGCTGATATGCGGATGATCGAGGCCGCTCTTTTTAAGGTGGAAGAGGCCGCTCTTACGGGCGAATCCCTGCCTGTTGAAAAAAATGTAAAGGAACTTCACGACGAACACCTGCCCATAGGCGACAGAAAGAACATGACGTACAAAGGCACGTTCGTGACCTCCGGACGCGGGGTCGGCGTTGTCACGGCAACCGGCATGGAAACGGAGCTCGGCCGGATCGCCGCCATGCTTCAGGAAGAAGAGGAAGTAAAGACACCCCTCCAGAAAAGGCTTGCTTCCTTTGGTAAAAAACTTGCTATTGCCGTGCTTGCCATCTGCGCCATTGTTCTCGTTATCGGTATTCTGAGGGGAGAACCGCCCCTGTTAATGCTCCTCACCGCGATCTCTCTTGCTGTTGCCGCGATCCCTGAAGCGCTTCCCGCGGTCATAACCATTTCCCTTGCCTTGGGGGCAAAGAAGCTGATCAGGCAACATGCCCTGATCAGAAAACTGCCCGCTGTAGAGACCCTCGGTTCCGTGACGTACATCTGTTCCGATAAAACGGGGACGCTCACGCTGAATAAGATGACTGTGGAGGAAGTGTATGTGGATGGGAAAATAGTCAGGAGTCCGGAAGTTACTCCTCACCCCTCACCCCTCACGCCTTCCGGCATTTTCATGACTGCCCTTGCGCTCAGCAACGACGCGCAGACGAGCGCTGACGGCGCTGTCATCGGCGATCCCACGGAAATCGCGCTCTATGATATTGCAAAGAAACAAGGCTTTGAGAAAAAAGAACTGGAAAAGGATTTTCCGAGAGTGGCGGAGATCCCGTTCGATTCCGACAGAAAATGCATGACGACGTTCCATCGACTGCCGGGGTCGGAGGTCAGGGGTCAGGGGTTAGGGGACAAAGGCAAATACGTCTCTTTCACCAAGGGAGCAGTGGATGTCCTGATCGACAAGTCAGTCAATATTTTAACAG
>DATDRO010000062.1:0-7064 GCA_035291685.1 Nitrospirota bacterium
AAGCTTCCGTCCCGCTGCAACACGCGGCACCGGCCTGAGGTGCTTTTGAATAAGTTTATTCTCATCTATCCTCCTGACCCCTGACCCCTGACCCTTGACCCTTGCCCTCTGAACCCTGCCCACTGTTTTCAGAAGCGCCAGCCCCGCCGCAGAGTCGCCGAGCGGGCCGGTAACGAACACCCGGTCTCCCGGGCGCGCGCCGGAGCGCGTTATCAGGGCGGTCTTTTCAATTTCACCAAGCATGGTAATACTGATGACCAATCCTTTTCGGGAAAGACAGGTGTCTCCTCCGACAAGGACCGCCTTATGGGCGCCGGTGAGCGCATGGAAACCCTTGTAGAATTCCGTGATCCGTTCCACCGCGATAGAGGCAGGAATGCCGAGCGAGACGAGACAAAACCGCGGAACGCCGCCCATGGCGGCTATATCGCTCAGATTTACCGCCGCCGATTTCCATCCGAGGGAATAGAAATCGGTCAAAGATAGGTCAAAGTGCACATCCTCAAGGAGCATGTCCGTTGTAGCAAGGAGAATGGAGGCGGGTGAAAGCCGGAGCGCGGCGGCATCATCACCGATGCCGATAAGCGTAGAAGGGGCTTTCCGGGAGAAGCGCTTTTGAATATGCCGTATCAGACCGAATTCGCCAAGGGCTGATATATTCATTGTTCATTCTGCCACAGAGGCACGGTGAAAAGCATGTCAAAAATACCCCGCGCCCCGGGAAAAGACGGCCGCCAAGTGAGGTGTCTTCTGTCTTCTCAGTGCGTCGCCCGCGACCTGCCGGAAATTTTCGTCCTGACGAGATGTCCGCTCGACTTTTTTTTGAGAGCAGAAGTGATCACCTCGTCCATGGTTTCCACGAATATGAATTTCATGTCCCGTCTGACGTTCTTCGGAATGTCGTCCAGGTCCTTTTCGTTCTGTTTCGGGAGGATGATGGTCTTGATCCCGGCCCTCCTTGCCGCGAGTGTCTTTTCCTTGAGACCTCCGATGGGAAGCACCCTCCCCCGGAGCGTGACCTCGCCGGTCATGGCAAGGTCTTTCCTGACCGGAACATTCGTGAAAACCGACGCGAGGGCAGTTGCCATCGTGACGCCGGCGGACGGGCCGTCCTTGGGTATGGCCCCTGCCGGCACATGGATATGCACGTCCGTCTTTCCGAACATATCGTCCTTGATGCCAAGCGACCGCGCCCGGGAGCGCACGTAGGTGAGCGCCGCGTGGGCCGACTCTTTCATCACGTCGCCGAGGTGCCCCGTGAGCTGGAGCGTCCCCTTGCCGCGCATAGTCGTCGCTTCAACATAGAGAATGTCGCCGCCGGTCTCGGTCCATGCCAGCCCGGTCACAACGCCGATCTCGTCCTTCTCCCGCTCGACCTCCGGCAGATGCTTCGGCACACCGAGATACTTGTGCAGGTTCGCCGTCGTGATGGTAAACAGTCCGCTTTCCCCTTCCGCCACCTTGCGCGCCACCTTGCGGCAGAGATGACCGATCTCCCGTTCCAGGTTTCTTACGCCGGCCTCGCGCGTATACTGGGCGATGATCTCAAGAAGGGTCTTGTCGGGGATGTCTATCTGTTTCTCCGTGATCCCGTGCTCCTTCAACTGCCGGGGGATGAGGTAGCTCTTCGCGATCCCGAGCTTCTCCTGCTCGGTGTATCCCGACAGGTGGAGGATCTCCATCCTGTCCTTGAGCGGGGACGGGATCGGATCGGTCATGTTCGCCGTGGTGATGAACATCACGTTCGAGAGATCGAAGGGCATCGCGATGTAGTGGTCGCTGAAGGAGTTGTTCTGCTCCGGATCGAGCACCTCGAGGAGGGCCGCCGCCGGATCGCCGCGGAAATCGGCGCCGATCTTGTCGATCTCGTCGAGCATGAACACCGGATTATTGTAGCCCGCGGTCTTGATGCCCTGGATGATCCTGCCGGGGAGCGCGCCCACATACGTCCTGCGGTGGCCGCGGATCTCGGCCTCGTCGCGGATGCCGCCGAGCGAAATGCGCACGAACTCGCGCCCGAGCGAGCGGGCAATGGACTTGCCGAGGGACGTCTTGCCGACTCCCGGAGGCCCGACAAAACAGAGTATGGGGCCCTTCATCTTCTCTTTCAGCTTCCGCACCGAAAGGTACTCGATGATCCTTTCCTTTATCTTTTCGAGATCGTAGTGGTCCTCTTCCAGCACCTTGTACGCAGCCTTGAGGTCGAGGTTGTCCTTGGTCGTCTTGCTCCAGGGAAGTTCCGCGAGCCATTCGATATACGTCCTCGTCATGGACGCCTCGGCCGCATCGGGGTGCATCCGTTCGAGCCTCCGGAGCTGCTTGTCCGCCTCTTTGGAGGCCTTGTCCGGCATCTTGGCCTCTTTGAGCTTATCACGAAGCTCACGGATGTCCTCGGAACGGTCGTCTGTCTCGCCGAGCTCCCGCTGGATCGCCTTGAGCTGTTCGCGGAGAAAGTATTCACGCTGGGTCTTGTCGATCTCGCCGCGCACATCAGCCTGGATCTTCTGCTGCATGGAGAGCAGCTCAATCTCCTTGCTGAGGGCATCGTTGATGCGCTTGATCCGCTGCACCGGATCGGTGATCTCGAGGATGTCCTGGGCCTGCTCCACCTTGAGCCCCATATTGGCAACAGCGAGATCGGCGAGCTTGCCCGGGTCGTCCACGTTCTCGATGACCACCATGATATCGGGCAGGATCACCTTGCCGAACGAGACGAGCCGTTCGAGCTGCTCCTTCACGTTCCGCATGAGCGCTTCCGTCTCAAGGTTGACCGGCGCGGGGGCCTCGGGGAATGTTTTGATCTCTACCTGATAGAACGGCTCTTTCTGAAAGAACTTGACGGTCTTGGCACGCGCAACGCCCTGGACAAGAATCTTGATGCGGCCGTCCGGGAGTTTCAGCATCCTCATGATCACACCGACGGTGCCCATGGAATAGAGGTCCGACGGGGTCGGGTTCTCGACGCTGATGTCTTTCTGCGAGGTCAGGAATATCATGCGGTTCCCCTCAAGCGCGACCTCGATCGCCTTGATGGACATCTCCCTGCCCACGAAGAGCGGAAGCACCATATACGGGAAGACAACGATATCCCTGATCGGGAGCAGCGGCAATTTTTTGGGGATCTCTACGGACTGCTGGATATCTGCGTTCTTCGTTTCTGTTTTAGACAAGCCATCCTCCTCGCACTCGCACCAGATAGTCGATTATACCTTTTTCCCATCCGATAATCAACGAACAAAACCTTTTCGAAAAATACACATCCGCCCGGGTGGACACTGCGAACAGACAGCCCTTTGTCAACCGACAACGTACAGCTTATGACCTTAAGACAGTTAACAGTTGTTTGTTATCAGTTATTAGTCAGTTTATCCCGGCGCGCTGCGTGGCGGAGCGAGGGGCCGTCCGCAAGCTTCCCGTCTCTGGTGCTACTCTTACAGCTTCAATGTCCTCAAATACGCCCTGAACGCATCTCCGAATTCCCCGTTCTTCAGCCCGAATTCCACTGTGGCCTTCAGAAATCCGAGCTTGTCCCCCGCGTCGTACCGGACCCCCTGGAACTTGTACGCATAGATCGGCTGCTTTTCCATGAGCAGCTTCAGCCCGTCCGTAAGTTGTATCTCCCCGCCCTTGCCGGGCTTCGTCTGTTCGAGGGCGGTGAATATCTCGGGAGCGAGGATATAGCGTCCGATGATCGCCAGGCTGGACGGGGCCGCGGCCGGCGACGGTTTCTCCACGAGATCGTTCACAAGATAGACTCCGTCTTCTACCTTCTTCGCGTCGACGATCCCGTACTGCTGGGTCTCGGAACGCGGCACCTCCTGTATTGCAAGGATCGTGGCCGGATATTTTTTATGGACATCCATCATCTGGCGAAGCACGGGGACGCCTGAATCGATGATGTCATCCCCGAGCAGCACCGCAAACGGCTCATTTCCCACCACCCGCTTGGCGGTCAGCACCGCGTGGCCGAGCCCGAGGGCCTTTTTCTGACGGATATAGCAGAACGTCACGAGATCCGCGATCCGCTGCACCTCGGACAGGAGCTCGTGCTTGCCTTTGGACTTGAGGTCTTCTTCCAGTTCAAACGCGACATCAAAGTGGTCCTCGATGGCCCGTTTGCCCCGGCCGGTGATCATCACCACCTCTTCGATGCCTGACGATACCGCCTCTTCCACGACATACTGGATGAGCGGCTTGTCGACGAGCGCGAGCATCTCTTTGGGAGACGCTTTGGTCGCAGGCAAAAACCTCGTACCAAGGCCGGCGGCGGGGAATACCGCCTTGGTGATCTCTTTCGGCATTCCGAACTCCTTTTGGTCATTGTAGGGGACTGTGCCTGAAAAGTCAAGCGGACAGCAGAGAGAGGCCCGCCTACTTTGGAATGGGCACGCTCCCGAGGAGGTACTTCAGGTCGTCGTCGTCGAATCTGATGCCGATGCCGACGAACGCGGCTTTCCTCTCGGCATTGAGCATGTTATCGTATCCGGCGTTCAGAAAGATCACCTTATTGATATTGTAACTCGCCGTTGCCTTCACGTGGGTGTCCTCGTTCTGGAGCTCTTTACTGTTAAAATTAAAAGCTTCGACGCCGAACTTCACCTTATCGTCAAACAGGTAATAATCGGCGCCGACCCCGCCCGTGGACTCTATCAGCCCTGCGCGGACAGCCAGATTTCCCCAGCGCTTGGCGTACATGATGCTGAACTTGTATTTGTCCTCGTAGGTCTCGGACACGACATCGCCCCCGGGCGGAGTGGTGGTATAAACCGTTCTCGTATACTTGCCGTAGGGGTCGTTGTTGATCTCGAAGATGTAAGACTTGTCCGCCGTGGGCTTGATCTCGAGGGTGAAGTAATTCTTCGTATCCGGGAACAGGTATTCGCTGCGGAACCCCACGATCGTCCTCATGCGCTCCACGCGCGAGGTATAGTCGCTGATCCCCTTCGCGGCAGTGTCGATGTTCTTGTACATGCTGTCGTCGGTGATCAGTTTGCCGAGAGTGCCCTCTCCGCGCTCGATCTTCCTCGTCATGCTCTCGATGGAGGCAAGGGCCAGCTCCGCGTTCTTTGTCGCCCCGCGGACGCTCTCCATGGACACCTTGAGGTTGTCCCGGTTCTCATTCACAACCCCGTTGAGACTGGCGACAAGCTCGTTCATCCGCATGACAAGCTCGCTCCCGTTGCTCCGGAGGGTATGGGAGAAGTCACTGATGTTGGACATGGTCCCGCGCAAATCCGCGAGAATGTCCTCCATCGAACGCGCGCCCCGTTCGGTGCCGAAGACCTGGCGAAGGGACCCCGTCACCTGCTTGATGTCGTCCGAGATCGCGCTCAACTGGGCGACAAGATGGTCCATGTCGCTCGGGGAGATGGTTACCGATATTTGCTCCTCGTCCCGCAGATACGCCGAACGCTCGGAAGGACCGCCTTTCGCAGAACGCTCGTCGTACACGGAGATTTTGGGCGGCATGATGTCAACGTACCGCTCTCCCATAAGCCCCATGGTCTTTACCGCGGCCTCGGCTCCCCGCGGAATATTCACCTCGGGCTGGATCCTCATGAACACATTCGCGCGGCTGTCAAGGAGCTCCACCTTCTCGACCGTCCCGATCTTGACTCCCGCCATCCGGACCATGGCCTTCTCGTCGAGGCCCGCCACCGAGGTGAACACCGCCGTAATAGTGTACCCTTTTTGCTCTCCGAACTGGTATTTTCCAACGGCAAAGGTCATGTAGAGCAGAATGACCGAACCACCCAGCACCAGCAGCCCCACCTTTGCCTCTGCGCTCAGCTTGAACATACGGACCCCGTCCTGGTTAAATTCAAAATGCAGAATGCAAATTGCAAAATGCAAAATGACGAGGTGTGTTTCACTCTCCTTTTTGCATTTTTCATTTTGCCCTTTGCCTTATTCTGCCGTTATCGGCCCCACCGCGCTCCCCGTGATGAACTGGTGCACGATAGGGTTATCGGTCTTCCTGATCTCGTCGGGCGTTCCCACTTCGAGTATTTCCCCTTTATACAGCATGGCGATCCGGTCCGATATCTTGTAGGCGCTGTGCATATCATGCGTGATCGTCACCGACGTCACGCCGAGTTTTTTTCTGAGATCGATGATCAGGTCGTTTATCGCGTCGGCCATGATGGGGTCGAGCCCCGTCGTCGGCTCGTCGTAGAGGATGATGGCGGGACCCATGGCGATCGCCCGGGCAAGCCCCACCCTCTTTTTCATCCCGCCCGAAAGCTCAGCGGGCATCTTGTCTTCCACGCCCTTGAGACCGACGAGGGCAAGCTTCTCCGTCGCGATCGCCCTGATCTCTTTCGCGGAATGCTTGGAATGCTGCTTCAGCGCGAACCCCACATTTTCCCATACCGTGAGGGAATCGAAGAGCGCCGCGCCCTGAAACAGCATGCCGAACTTTTTCCGCAGCTCGTTCAAACCCTGCTCATCGAGCTTGTTCACCAGCTGACCGTCCACGACGACCTGCCCCCGGTCCGGGAACAGGAGACCGATGATGTGTTTGATCAGCACGCTCTTGCCGCTTCCGCTTCCGCCGATCACCGTCATGCTCTCGCCCTGCTCAACGGCGAGGTTCACGCCACGGAGCACGTGCTGGCTGCCGAAGTGCTTGTGGATATTGATGATCTCGATCATGCTCATGCCGCTCACCACAACAACGCAGAGAGGAAATAATCAAGAACAAGGATGAGCATGCACGATACCACCACAGCGCCGGTCGTGGCCTTGCCCACTCCCTCGGCGCCGCCCTCGGTGGTGAAACCCTTGTAACAGCCGATGAGGCCCACCACTGCCCCGAACACAAGGGACTTGATGAGCCCGTACCAGATATCGGAGACCTTGGTATTGTCGATGCTCTGGTTGATATAGACCACCGGGTTCGTGTCAAGCACCTTCACGCCCACAAAATATCCGCCGACGATCCCGATGAACACGCCGAGCGCAGTAAGAAAGAACATCATGATAATGCTCGCCAGGAAACGCGGCACCACGAGGTACTTGATCGGGTTCGTGGCAAGCGTCGCGAGCGCGTCGATCTGCTCGGT
>DATDRO010000063.1:0-9394 GCA_035291685.1 Nitrospirota bacterium
AGGTGTACGTGAAAGAAGGCAAGCTCGGGTTGGTGAAGCTCGGTCAGAAGGCCGAGATCAGAACGGATTCCTATCCGGGGAAGATATACGAGGGCACGGTCACCTATATATCGTCGGAAGCGGAATTCACACCGAAGAACGTCCAGACGCAGGAAGAGCGCGTGAAGCTCGTCTATGGAGTAAAAGTGAGCGTGAAGAACGTCAATGATGAGCTCAAGCCGAGCATGCCGGCGGATGTGAAGATACTTTTGAAATAAAGGGTCATGTGTCAGGAGACAGGAGACAGGAGACAGGAGACAGGAGACAGGAGACAGGAGACAGGAGACAGGAGACAGGAGACAGGAGACAGGAGACAGGAGACAGGAGACAGGAGGAAACCTCCTTGGGAGCTATAAAGACAACAAACCTCACCAAATCCTTTGGCGGGAACATTGCCGTTGATAATCTGAACCTTGAGATCAACAAGGGCGAGTTGTTCGGCCTCGTGGGACCGGACGGCGCGGGCAAGACCACGACCATGAGGCTCCTGACAGCCATCATGGACCCGACGTCGGGCGAGGCATGGGTCGCCGGACATTCCATCGCTACGGAAGGAGAGGAGATCAAGGAAAAGATCGGGTACATGTCCCAGCGGTTCGGGCTGTATGAAGACCTCACGGTCCTCGAAAATCTCCATTTCTACGCCGACCTCTATGAAGTGCCGAAAAAGGAGCGGCCGCCGAAGATCGAGCGGCTGCTCGGCTTCAGCAACCTGACGCCGTTCACGGGCAGGCTCGCGGGCAAACTTTCGGGCGGCATGAAGCAGAAGCTCGGTCTTGCCTGCTCCCTCATTCATACGCCAGAGGTGCTGTTCCTTGACGAACCGACGAACGGAGTTGACCCTGTTTCAAGGCGGGATTTCTGGAAAATCCTGTATGACCTTTTGAAAGAGGGGATAACGATTTTTGTTTCCACATCATATCTTGATGAAGCGGAACGCTGCTCGCGGATCGGCCTTATGCACGAGGGAAAGATACTCACGCTTGATGAGCCATCAGCGGTCAGGAAGTCCCTCGGATTACCCGTGGTGGAGATATGGACCGGGGATGCCAGGACGGCAGCGGAGATCGTGAAAGAATTCGCGGGCGTCAAAAGCGTGAGCATCTATGGCGATAAACTTCATGTCACTCTTAAGACCAAAGATGTTATGAACGCTGTCATCGGGCGTTTAAGCACGGAAGGAATTGTCGTAAAGGGACAGAGGGAGATATTGCCGTCCCTGGAAGATGTGTTCATCTCGATGGTGGAGCGATAAGTTCGGAGTTCTGAGTTCAGAGTTCGGAGTAAGAGCATAAGACGATGAAGAAAAATGACGTTGCAGTTGACGTGGAGGATCTCAGCCGTAGATTCGGAGATTTTGTCGCCGTTGATAATATCAGCCTGAGCGTGAAAAAGGGCGAGGTCTTCGGATTTCTCGGCCCGAACGGCGCGGGCAAGTCAACGACCATAAAGATGCTGTGCGGGCTCCTCTTGCCGAGCAGCGGGAGCGGAACGGTCGGCGGATATGACATCATAACCCAGTCCGAAGATATAAAAAAGACGATCGGGTACATGTCTCAGAAATTCTCTCTCTACGATGATCTCACCGTTGAAGAGAATATCAATTTCTTCAGCGGCATTTATACGGTCCCGGAAGAGCAGAAAGAGGCGCGCAAGCAATGGGCGCTGGACATGGCTGGCCTCAGGGACAAAAAGGGGGCAATCACAAAAACACTCCCCGGCGGGTTCAAGCAGAGGCTTGCCCTCGGCTGCGCTATTCTCCATGAGCCGCCTATCCTCTTTCTCGATGAGCCGACCTCGGGGGTGGACCCGATCTCGCGGCGCAATTTCTGGAAGCTGATCTACGAGATGTCAAAGGCGGGAACAACGGTGTTTGTTACAACACACTATATGGACGAAGCTGATTACTGCGACCGGCTCGCGCTCATCTATCGGGGAAAGATCATCGCAGAAGGCACGCCGAACGAGCTCAAGCTTGAGCACATGACAAAGGACGTCCTTGAGATCGAGGTGGACCGGGTCGTCGAGGCAATGACCATCTTGAATGGGAACAAGATAGAAACAGCGGTCTTCGGCAGCCTGCTCCATGCGACCGTTGATAGCGCGGAGGTCGGGATACCCGGAGTCCGGAAGCTCCTTGGTGAATCGAACATCGCGGTCAGGAAGATAGAGAAGATCGTGCCTTCGCTGGAGGACGTTTTTGTGACGCTGATTGAGGTATCGTAAAGTCAGGAGACAGGAGACAGAAGACAGAAGACAGAAGACAGAAGACAGACAGTAGCCAGGAGCAGGAGAAACCATGGGGTTATTCTGAATTCTGACTCCTGGCTTCTGAATCCCCGGGGTCCGTAATGAAACTTCTTCGCATCAAAGCCATAGCCCAAAAAGAGCTCATCCAGATCCGTCGGGATCCCTTGAGCCTTGCGATGGCATTCCTCATGCCGGTGCTGCTCCTGTTGATCTTCGGGTACGCGATCACCCTGGACGTCAACAACCTCACGACCATCGTCTACGACCTCGATAAGAGCAGTTTGAGCAGGGAACTGATCTCCGAACTCACGGCCTCAGGCTACTTCAGCGTTGTCCGCTCCGCGGACAGCGGCAAAGACATCGATCACTACCTTGACTCAGGCAAGGCCCGGGTCGCTCTCTCTATCCCGTCCGATTTCTCAAAAAACATCCGCACGGGGAAGACGGCCCAGCTCCAGGTGATCGTGGACGGCAGCGATTCGAACACGGCGACCATCGCGCTCGGGTACCTTTCCGCCCTGACCGAGATCTATGCTCAGCGGATAGGCGGCGGTCGGATAACTCCGCTCATCGAACCGCGCATGCGTGTCTGGTACAATACGGAGCTCAAATCAAGGAACTACATCATCCCCGGTCTCATCGCGGTGATCATGGCGGTGATCGCCGCGCTCCTTACCTCTCTCACCGTGGCGAGAGAGTGGGAGCGGGGCACCATGGAGCAGTTGATCTCCACGCCGGTAAAAACGCCGGAACTCATTCTTGGCAAGTTGATCCCGTATTTTCTCATCGGGTTCATCGACATGGTCCTTTCCGTGGTGATGGCGACCTTTCTTTTCGGCGTTCCGCTCCGGGGAAACATTTTTCTCCTCGCCATGATCTCAAGCGTCTTTCTGTTCGGCGGTCTCAGCCTCGGCATTGTCATATCCATAACCACGAAGTCGCAGCTCGTGGCGAGCCAGATCTCGATGGTCGTGACATTCCTTCCCGCGTTCCTGCTCTCAGGCTTCATGTTCGCCATCTCGAACATGCCGAAACCGCTCCAGATCATTACCAGGATCATACCCGCCCGATACTTTGTGGCCGTACTCAAGGGGACCTTCCTGAAGGGCAATCCGCTCAGGATCCTTGTTGTTGACGCGGTATTTCTGCTGATATTCGGGCTGGTCGTCTTCGCGATAGCGAACAGGAAGTTCAAGAAGAAGATCGTGTGAGAGGGAAGGCAGAAGACAGGAGACAGGAGACAGGAGACAGGAGACAGGAGACAGGGCAGGTACCTAATGCACAAAAGTATTGAACGAATAAAGCAGATGGTGGTCAAAGAGTTCATCCAGATCTTCAGGGACAAGCGGATGAAGGCGATCATCTTTGTCATTCCGGTCATTCAAACCATGGTGTTCGGCTACGCGGTCACAACGGACGTGAACAACATTCCCACCGCGGTGTATGATCTGGACCGGTCCTATGAAAGCAGGGAACTTGTCCGGAGGCTGGAGGCCTCAGGGTATTTCAGCATCAGGAATTACGTCTCGTCGCCGTCCGAGATGCAGGACCTTCTTGACCGGGGAAAGGTCACCATGGCGCTTCAGATCAACAGGGACTTCGCGGAAGACCTGAAGCGGCGGACGCCGACATCGCTTCAGATACTCGTTGACGGCACGGACTCGAACACGGCGACCGTAGCCATGGATTACGCGAACAGGGTGATATTAAAATACGCCAAAGACGTTGCGGGAAAGACCGCCCGTCTGCCGGTGAACGTGGACCTGCGCGCCCGCGCATGGTACAATCCGGAGCTCAGGAGCAAGAACTTCAACGTGCCAGGCGTGATCGCCACCGTCATCATGCTCACCTCGCTCCTTCTCACGTCCATGGCCGTGGTGCGCGAACGGGAGATCGGGACCATGGAACAGCTCATGGTCACGCCGCTCAAGCCGCTCGAACTTATTCTCGGCAAGACCATTCCCTTTGCCCTGATCGCTTTTTTTGATATGGCGCTCATCACGAGTATCGGCGTTCTGAAATTCGACATTCCCATACGGGGTTCGATCTTTCTTCTGCCGGTTTCCACCGCGATCTATCTTCTTTCAGTCCTCGGGACCGGTCTGTTCATATCCACGCTCGCAAGGACCCAGCAGCAGGCGATGATGGCCGCCTTTTTCTTTTTCATGCCTGCCTTGCTTTTGTCCGGTTTCGTATTTCCCATTGAGAACATGCCCGTGGCTTTCCAGTATTTGACGTTTGTGAACCCACTCCGGTACTTCCTGGTGATCATCAGGGGGCTCTTTCTCAAGGGCAACGGGATGGTTATTCTCTGGCCGCAGATGGCAGCCCTCTTTGTGCTCGGCATCGTTGTCCTGGCGCTCAGCTCGCTCAGGTTCAGGAAGAGGCTGGGATAGGATTGGTCGGCGACGCAGAATAATAAATAAGAATTTAAGTCATTGTCCATCCATAAAGAAACAACTTCTGATATACTATAAGCGCATTATTCGTAATTTAATCCCAATAAAAACAAGTAATAAAAAATATCATACCAAAGAATTAGGACTTCTATGAATACACGATAAGATGTTCCGGGAGACTTGAGATCGATGGACCTTAAAATTAACAGCCATCTGCGTGTAATGTGGGAGAGAATATCTGTTTCCAAGATCGTATTTTTTCTGGGAGCCATCGTTCTTATGGCCAACCTGGACGCTTTAGTTGATGCCGTTCTGCACAGCGAGATCCCTTATTTTGACAGCGAACATTTGATCGTAGGCGGCGCTTCCGCTTTTCTTACCACGCTTATATTTTTTATGGCGGCAATCTTTTCGACGAACGTGCGAAGCAGTCAGGAAAGATTGCGCTCTCTCTTTGCAGCTTCTTCCGATTTTATCTATATTCTTGACAAACAAGGCATTATCATTCAAGCGAATCAGATGGCGACAGGCAGGTCAGGCTACACCGAACGCGAGCTTATCGGAAGAAGAATATCCGAATTTTTTTCTCCATCGTCTCAAAAAATATGCAATGAACAATTCCCCGTTCTTTTGAAGCAGGGGAAGAATCGTTTTGAGGTGGAATTTGTTTTCAAGAACGGCGCCATCGCGACCATGGATTGCTCGGGCTCAGCCGTGTTCAACGAGCAGGGAGAGATCACTTCCTTTATGGTCGTTCAGCGGGACATTACCGAGCGCAAGCGCGCCGAGGAAAACATTCGTGTTGTTTCCTTGCGTCAGGAAGCTATCCTTGCGGCTGTTCCGAACATTATTATGGAAGTGGACAATAACAAGGTGTACACGTGGGCGAATCATGCCGGCTACGAGTTCTTCGGAAAGGATGTGATCGGCAAGGAGGCTGCTGTCTATTTTGAAGGAGAGCAGAACACGTACCGTGTCGTTGATCCTCTCTTTAAAGGAAACGAAGATGTGTTCTATGTGGAGAGCTGGCAGCGACGCAAAGATGGAAAAAAACGATTGCTCGCATGGTGGTGCCGGGTGCTCAAAGATGAAAGTGGGAACGTAACAGGCGCTCTTTCCTCAGCACGCGACATCACCGAACGAAAACATGCAGAGAATGCGCTGCAGGAGAGCGAAAAACGGTATAAGAAACTCGTTGAGTCCGTCACGGATTACATTTATACGGTGCAGGTTGAAGACGGCCGGCCCGTTGCAACAAAGCACAGCCCGGGCTGTGTAGCGGTGACCGGCTATACGGCGGAGGAATACGAGGCTGACCCCTACCTGTGGTATCGAATGATTCACGATGAGGACCGCCATTCGGCTGCAGAGCAGAACGAGAAGATACTTTCCGGAGCAGTCCCTCCTTCTCTTGAACACAGGATCATTCACAAAGACGGATCGGTCCGCTGGGTGAAGAACACGCCGGTCCCGCGCTGTGATGAACGCGGGCGTCTCATTGCTTACGACGGCATGGTAACCGACATCACGGAACGCAGGCATCTCGAGAACCAGCTCCGTCATGCGCAGAAGATGGAGGCCGTGGGCCAGCTTGCAGGAGGCATTGCTCATGACTTTAACAACATCCTTTCGGCGATCATCGGCTATGGAAGTCTCCTGCAGTTGAAAATTGACAAGGACGACCCGTTGCGATCATATGTCGACCAGATCATTGCTTCATCCCAGAGGGCCGCGCACCTCACCCACAGCATCCTCGCATTCAGCAGAAAGCAGATAATCAATCTGAGGGCCATAGACCTGAACGAGATCATCAGGCGGGTGGAAAAACTTCTGGCGCGGCTCATCGGCGAAGACATCGAGCTGAAGACGATGCTGTGCGGCGCGGACCTGTCCCTCATGGCGGACAGCGGCCAGATAGAGCAGGTTTTGATCAACCTGTGCACCAATGCAAGAGACGCCATGCCCCAAGGGGGATTTTTGATGATCGAGACCCGCCTGGTGGAGTGTGACGAATCATTTGTTAAGGCGCATCCATACGCCAAACCCGGCACCTTTGCCATGTTTTCGGTTTCGGATACCGGCATCGGCATGGATGCAAGGACGAAAGAGAAAATATTTGAGCCCTTTTTTACCACCAAAGAAGTGGGCAGGGGGACCGGCCTGGGCCTCTCGATCGCGTACGGCATTATCAAACAACACAACGGATATATCCATGTTTACAGTGAACCGGGAAAAGGCACCACATTTAGGAGCTATCTGCCGATCATAAAAACCGGGGTGAAGGCGGCGGCGGAACCGGCAGCTCCTCTTCCGGCTGTCGGCGGGGCGGAGAACGTGCTTATTGCCGAGGATGATAACGTGGTGAGAGAGCTTGCGAGAAAAATGCTTGAGCATTTCGGCTATACGGTCATAGAGGCGCGGGACGGTGAAGATGCGGTCAGGAAGTTTCTGGAGCATAAGGATGATGTTCAGCTTCTTCTTCTTGATGTGTTGATGCCCAAAAAGAACGGCAAAGAGGCTTACGAAGACATAATAAAAATAAAACCCGGCATGAAAGTTATTTTTATGAGCGGTTATACGGCGGATGTTCTTCACAAAAAGGGGATCATCGAAGAAGGAACCAATTTTATATCAAAGCCGCTTTCATCGAATGAGTTCATTGCGATGGTGAGAAAGGTGCTCGATAACGGGACCGGGAAACCGTGAGACCGAACGCATGTTTTGGACCAAGCAACCCCGCCTTTGGCGGGGCTCGGTCCATATCTTATTAGTTGCGCCGGAGGACGCCCTATGAGACCCTTCAAAGAAATAAAACATGATTACCGGTTTACGGCGGAGTACGAGCAGCGGCTCATCGAGATGCGGCCGCTCATGGAAGATCACGTTGATGATGTGATGAGCACGCTCAGTCTGTGGATAATGGGAACAAAGGGCGCGGCGAAATTCTTTACCGATGAAACGAGACAGAAGCATGTTTTCACGGCGCAGAAGATGTGGTTCCTCGAGCTGTTCTCAGGCAACTACGACAATCACTACTATGAGAACCTCGTCAGGATCGGTTCCGTGCACGTCAAGTACAGCGTGGATGCCCACTACATGAACAGGGCGGTAAACATCGTGAGAAATGCAAGCATCGATATCCTTCAGCGGACCGAGGAGTCGAAGGAAGAGCTCTCAAAAAAGATCATCGCCCTCGACAAGATACTTGATATCAACCTTGATGTAATTACGTCTTCCTATATAGAAGAAGAAGTGAAGAGCTTTTCGCCCGTTTACAAGGTCAAGAGCGTCCTTATTGATTTTTCCGAGCGATTTTCCCAGGCCATGAACCTTGTCCTCATTCTCGCCCTGATCGGCCTTACGTTCGGTGTGGTCTGGCTGTTCATTATCGACGTTGGGCGGCTGCTTTCAGGCGACCTTGCCCCGGGGATCATCTCCGCCCTCGGCTCCATCCTGATGTTGTGGGTGATCATTGAACTCCTGAACACCGAGATAGCCCACCTCAAGGGCGGCAAGTTTTATATCAGTGTGTTCATCGGCGTGGCCCTTGTTACGATCATCAGGGAGACCATGATAGCGACCCTGAAGCATGAGAGCTCCGAGGTGATCTACTATCTCATTACGGCCATACTGGTTATCGGGTTCGTGTACTGGCTTGTGACCAAGGCAGAGGAAAAAAAGCGATAGCGGAACCCGCATGCAAAGACAGGAGAGAAACTTCTTTCTATGATGTGCATCATATCACCCTCTGTTCGGTGTTGACTATAATCGTTTTGTCACTGTTGGGTCCGTCATGCCATGCATGAGGAAAAATCAGAGAGGAGGTGCGGGATGTCGAAGAAAGTCGCTTTTTGGATCTTTATTATCGGGACCATCTCGTCCGCGCTGCTGTTCCTGTGGCTCACCTGGGACACGCATCGTCAGGTCGAGGTGTTGTCTCACGCGGACAAGCTGTCCCCGGAGGTGGTCGCGGGGAAGCGGGTCTTTGAGAAGTACAACTGCAATGACTGCCACACGATCCTGGGGTTCGGCGGGTACTATGCCCCTGATCTCACCAAGGTGGTCAGGCGCGTCGGGGCAGAGGGCTTCCGGTTCCGGGTGACGAGCCCGGAAAAGGCCTTTGCCGCGTCGTGGCGCAAGATGCCCAACCAGGGCCTCACGAAGGGTGAGATCGACCGGCTGGTCTCCTTCTTCACCTGGGTGGGTGAGATAGACAACAACGACTGGCCGCCCCAGGACAGTTCCAAGCGCCTCACCCGTGGTGAGGAGGTGATGGTCGCCTCTGCGGGTCTCTCGCCCGGCGCCGCGGTCTTCCAGCGCAGGGGCTGTATGAACTGCCATTCGCTCCACGGCAAGGGAGGCTCCTTCGGTCCCGCGCTCGATGCCATCGGAAGAAAGCTCTCGATGGAAAAGATCGAGCATTACATCATTGATCCCAAGGCGGTGAACCCGAAGGCGCTCATGCCGCCGCAGAAGGAACTTTCACAGAAAGAAACGGAAGCGGTCGCCAGGTTCCTGGCGAACCTGCAATAGGAGGCGCACATGGCATACCGTTCTCAGAAGATAGCAAACTGGTATTTTAAGATAGCCCTGCTCCTGTTCGTTCTGCAGGTGGTTCTCGGACTCTGGCTGGCGTACAACTACAGCTTCACCGTCTCCCAGGGGGTCGTGGACACGTTTTCCTTTGCCACGGCGCGGGCCATGCA
>DATDRO010000064.1:0-6321 GCA_035291685.1 Nitrospirota bacterium
AAGGGAATGCTGACGCGCCTCACAAACCAGGGAGCGGAGGCGCAGGTAGCCCGGGAAATGACGGACGGGTTGAGGCTGGCAGGCGAAAATTTCTTTCTAGACCTCGCCGGCCTTCTTCGCCGGGAGCCCGCGCTCAGGATACGGCGAAAGAACATAATCCCGGATATGCTGAGCGAGCCGCTGCTGGAGCTGAAGGACGCCCTTCTTGAGCTGAAGGTAGAATCGCAGGAAGAAGAACAGGAGGTGAAGGCGTTCGCCTCCCGGGCGCAGACGCTCGCGTCGGCGATCCGGCTGAACCTGGAGCAGGGGGCCGAGGGCTTTGTGTACTGGGCGGAGCGGGAGAACACACGGTACCGGCTTGTCGCTTCACCCATAGACCTCTCCGAGGCCCTTCGGGAAAACCTGTTCGCGAAGACCGACACGATCGTGCTCACCTCGGCCACTCTCTCGGCCGCGGGGACGTTTACGTATATAAAAAATCGTCTCGGCCTTGACGCGCCGGGGGAGCTTCTGCTCGACTCTCCTTTTGACTTTGAAAAGCAGGCCCTGCTCTATATCTCGCCCGGCCTCGACGACCAGCAGGCCCCTGAGTACCAGCAAAAGTTTGACGAGGAATTGAAAGCCATCCTCTCCGTGACCCAGGGGAGGACGCTGGTGCTTTTCACCAGCTACAGCCAATTGAAAAAAAGCGCGGTGACCCTGAGAGCCGAAATGCCGGGACTCGGCGTCCTCTGCCAGGGAGAGATGCCGGCGTACCGGCTTGTGAAACAGTTCAAGGGCATTTCGAATGCCGTGCTCCTGGGAACCGCTTCGTTCTGGCAGGGGATCGATATACCCGGCGACGCGCTCCAGTGCGTGGTGATAGCGAAGTTGCCCTTCGCCGTGCCGGACGACCCGCTCGTGGAAGCGCGGATGGAGCAGCTCAAAAACCCGTTCTTCGAATATCAGGTGCCGCAGGCAACACTCCTGTTCCGCCAGGGCTTCGGCCGGCTCATCCGCACGAGGACGGACAGGGGCGCGGTGGTGGTGCTCGATTCGCGCATCATGACCAAAAACTACGGCAAGTGGTTTTTGAGATCGATCCCCAAGTGCAGGGTGACGGATGACCGGGAAGAGCTCAAAAAATTCTTTGAGAGTATAAGACGGTCATAATACTTTGGAGATAGAAATTATCTCAGCAGTTCTCCTTGACATTATTTCAGCGGATGATAAGCTTTTATCATACGGCAGTGATCATTCAAAACCTCTTTCGTAACGCAAGTCCATTCTTTAACTCATAATTTTTCAGAGCCAGGGCGGATCATAGTGATGCAGGAGGTGTTCCATGGCCAATCTTGAAATAAACGGGAAAAACTATCAGGTTGACGCGGGACCCGAGGTGCCGCTCCTCTGGGTTATCCGGGAGCACCTCAAGCTCACCGGCACCAAGTTCGGATGCGGCATCGGCATGTGCGGCTCATGCACCGTGCATATCGACGGGAAAGCACAGAGATCGTGCCAGGTCCCGGCGGGCGAAGCCCAGGGAAAAAAGATCACGACCATCGAGGGACTGGCGGACACGCACCCGGTCATCAAGGCTTGGATCAAGGAGCAGGTCCCGCAGTGCGGTTACTGCCAGTCAGGCCAGATCATGCAGGCCGCGGCCCTGCTTGCCGGGGACCCTAACCCTTCGGAAGAAAAGATCATCAGCTCCATGGACGGCAATCTCTGCCGCTGCGGCACCTATCCCCGCATCAAGCTCGCGATCAAGACCGCTGCAAAGGAAGGGAGGAAGCCATGACCGGGTCGATCACACGTCGGGAATTTCTGAAGACTTCCGTGCTCGGCGCGGGACTGACCATCGCCGCGGTGATGACGCCGACGGGCCTCCGTCTGCTCTCCGCGGAGGAGGCCAAAAAAGAAACGCTGCGGGCGCTCAATCCCATGGCATGGATCACCATAACGCCGGACAACATCGTCACCGTCACCGTGAACAAGTCCGAGATGGGACAGGGCGTATACACGTCCCTTCCGATGATCGTGGCGGACGAGCTTGAGGCGGACTGGAAACAGGTTCGTTTCGTCGCCGCGCCTGCGGGAGATGAATTCAAGGATCCTGTCCGCAACAATCAGTTCACCGGCGGCAGTTCCAGCGTCCGCGACATGTACGAGCCCTTGCGAAAGATGGGCGCGGCAATGCGGGAGATGCTCGTTCTCGCAGCAGCGCGCACGTGGGCTGTGCCGGCGCGGGACTGCGCCGCGTTCATGGGGACGGTGAAACATATCAAGACCGGAAAAACGCTCTCCTACGGCGCGCTCAGCACAGAGGCGTCGAGGCTTCAGGTTCCGCAGACCCTTCGGCTTAAAAATGAAAAGCAATTGCGCTATATCGGCAAGGCCATGCCCCGCACGGACGCGCTCGAAAAATCAACGGGCAAGGCCATGTTCGGGATCGACACGTTCGTGCCTGATATGCTCTACGCGTCGATCGTGCGGCCTCAGCAGTATGGATCAGAAGTTGCTTCCTTCAACAAAGAAGCGGCAGAGAGCGTCAAGGGAGTACGGACAGTGGTCAAGATCCCGAGCGGAGTTGCTGTCTGCGCTGAGGCCATCGACGCGGCGTGGAAAGGGAGAAACGCCCTGAACGTGAAATGGCAAAATCCAAAATACGGCGACATGGATACCGGGTCCCTGGAAAAAGAGTTTGCCGCAAAACTGAACGACCGGGGACCCGTAGCTAAAAATGAAGGAGACGCAAAAGCGGCGTTGGGCCGGGCTGCCAGGAGGATCGAGGCAACGTACGTTCTCCCCTACCTCTCCCACGCGACCATGGAGCCCATGAACTGCACGGCATCGGTAAAGGCCGACCAGTGCGACGTCTGGGCGCCGACGCAGAACCAGACAGGCGTGCACAATCTCGCCGTAAAGATCTCGGGCCTCAAACCGGAGCAGGTGCACGTCCATACCACATACCTTGGCGGTGGATTCGGCAGACGCTTCGAGACCGACGTCGTTGAGGAAGCGCTCCGGCTCTCCAAGGCGGCCGCGAGGCCGGTGAAAGTCCTCTGGACCCGGGAAGAGGACATGCAGAATGATTTTTACCGGCCAGCGACCTGCACCAGGATCGAAGGCGCCCTCGACGAGAAAGGGCAGGCGACCGCCTGGTCGCACAAGATCGTCTGCCCGTCCATTTTCAGCCGCGTATTTCCAGGGCAAATGGAGAAAGGGATCGACCCCGCTGCGGTTGAAGGCGTGGAGAATATGGAGTACGAGATCCCGAACCTGTATGCTGAATATGTCCGGATCGATCTTCCCGTTCCGGTGGGCTTCTGGCGCTCCGTGGGAAGCTCCCATAATGCATTTACCGTTGAGAGCTTTGTCGATGAACTTGCCTCTGCAGCCAAAACAGACCCGCTTGAGTTTCGCCTCGATCTTCTCAAGAACCATCCCCGCGCCCGGCGTGTGCTCGAGACAGCAGCACAAAAAGCGGGCTGGGGCAAGCCCGTAACGAAAGGACAGGCGAGGGGGATTGCCTATCACCTCTCCTTCGGCAGTTATGTTGCAGAGGTCGCCGAGGTATCGGTTGATATAAAGAACGGAGCGATAAAAGTCCACCGGGTCGTCTGCGCCGTGGACTGCGGCTCAGTCGTGAATCCGGAGATCGTGTCCGCGCAGATGATGGGCGGGATCACCATGGGGTTGAGCGCCGCCTTGAAGGAAAAAATGGAATTCGCCAGGGGCGGCGTGCAATCGGAGAACTTCCACAACTACGACCTCCTTCGGATGAGCGAGACACCGAAGATCGAGACTCATATCGTGACGAGCGGAGACAAGCTCGGGGGCATCGGCGAACCCGGCGTTCCGCCTATTGCCCCGGCGGTGGCGAACGCGGTCTTTGCGGCCACCGGAGCGCGGATCAGGAATTTGCCGATGAAGCCGGAAACGGTCCTGGCAGCGATGAAGAAGGTTTGACCCCGAGAAGCCGGAACCAATGCTTTCGTCGTCTTACTACAGTCCTGGATTCCCGCCTGCGCGGGAATGACAGAATAAGGGAACTCTGGAGCACGTTGCGGGGAATTTTAATCCGAGATTGCTTCGTCGACTTGCTCCTCGCAATGACGGCTTCTAAAATCAGCCTCTATCACGAGGAAGGAGAGACAAGCTGGTTATGGAGATCTACGAAGAAGCCATAAGACTTAAAAAACAGGGCAAGTCCTCTGCCGTGGCCACGATCGTGCAGTGTATGGGCTCATCGCCGCAGAAGGAAGGGGCAAAGATGCTCGTGCGGGACGACGGCACGACCACGGGTACGCTCGGCGGTGGCTGCATCGAAGCGGAAGTAAGAGAAGTCGCGCTTACGGCCATAAAGGACGGCACTCCGCAGACGATCCCCTTCGCGCTCACGGAAAAGCATGGCGGGCTTGTTTGCGGCGGAAAGATACTGGTCTATATCGAACCCATTATCCCCGACCCTTCCCTGATGATCCTCGGCGCGGGTCATGTGGGCAGGGCGCTTTGCCGGGTTGCGAAATTCAGCGGGTTCAGGGTGACGGTGGTGGATGACCGGGTGGAATATGCGAACAAGGATGCCGTTCCCGATGCGGACAGCGTCGTGGTATGTGATTTCGAGGACACCTTTGAGCGGGTGCCTGTGGATAAAAAATCATTCATCGTCGTCGCGACCCGCGGCCACAATCACGACCTCGACGCGATCAAGGCTGCCTTAAAGACCGGGGCACATTACGTCGGCCTGCTCGGAAGCAGACGGAAAAAGGCCCTCCTCTTCAGGATGCTCGAAGAGAGCGGGTTTTCAAAAGACACCGTCAACAGGGTCATCATCCCTGTCGGCCTCGCAATCAATTCGGTGACCCCCGAAGAGATAGCAATAAGCATCATGGCGCAGATCGTCCAGTTCAGGAGAGAAAATGGCGCTTCGCGTGTCGGCGGTTCTTCTTGCAGCAGGCTCTTCGAAGAGAATGGGGCGGCCGAAACAGCTTCTTCCCCTCGGTGACAGGCCGGTAATCCGGTACTGTTGCGAGAACATACTCGCGGCGGGAGTTACCCGGATCACCGTGGTCATCGGCCCGCAGGGAAAAGAGATTGCTGAGGCGCTGCACGGCCTGCCTGTGGACTTTGTGGTAAATCCGGATCTCGAAAGCGAGATGGCGGATTCCATAAGGATCGGTCTCCGCGCCCTTCGTGACCATTATACCGGTGTCCTTATTTGCCTGGCTGATCATGCCCTGACGTCGGCAGAGACACTCAGGACCCTCATGGAACGCTACAGCGAAGACCCCCGCAAGATCATTTTCCCCGTGTATAACGGCAAAAAAGGCCACCCCACCCTGTTTCCGAAGTCAGCTGCAGAAGAGATTTTTTCGGTCAAAACGTTGAGAGACATCATAAAAAAAGATCCGGAAAGAACGCGGCGCATCGATGTCGCTGACGAAGGAGTGGTCCTTGATATGGATACCGAGGAAGACTATCAAAACATCCTGAAAAAAAAGATACGGATGCAGACAGGTATTTGACGTTCCGCACCTGAAATGAATTCTGGAGTGAGCGCTAACCCCGTAGCTTGCTGCGAGGTTTGCGAGCGAATACGACTATGTTCTTACCTTGAGAATCGAGATTCCCTGCAGCTTGCTGCAGGGAGCTTCAATGGGCCGTGATTTAGGCCATCACTTGCAGCTCGAACAGGACGAGGACGAGCAGCTGCCACACCCGCCGCCGGAACTTGACGATGACGCGTCCCCTGAAGACTTTCCCATGCCGAAGCGGGACATGCACTTCCTTGTTTCCTTCGATCCGCACTGCGGGCAGAGGACTTCCGGGTTCGATCCGAAGACCAGCTTCTCGAAGCTGCTGCTGCATTTATTGCATTGATATTCGTAAATCGGCATAGCTTAATATTATCCCAGATGCGCAGATAGCGCTCCGATGTAAGGTCAAGGCTGAGGTTGAGCAATTCTAAACCTTAACCTCGACCTCAACCTGCATCGCGTATCCGTGTTCATCCGTGGCAAATATACTTGCCCCTATTTCTTCTCCAATTTCTTCCAGTCCGCCAGGAACTTCTCGATCCCGATATCCGTCAAAGGATGTTTCACGAGCTGATCGATCACACTGAACGGGATCGTGGCGATGTGCGCGCCGGCCAGGGCCGCGTCCAGAACGTGAAGAGGGTTCCGTACACTCGCGACGATCACCTCGGTGGGGTACCCGTAGTTCTCATAGATAGTGACGATCTGGCGCACGAGGTCCATGCCGTAGTGGCTGATATCGTCGAGCCTGCCGACGAAAGGGCTCACGTACGCCGCGCCCACCTTGGCGGCAAGGAGC
>DATDRO010000065.1:0-4507 GCA_035291685.1 Nitrospirota bacterium
GCCGTTCTCCATGGCCTCCACGATCCCCTTTTGTATCGGCATAACGTATTCCTTGGGGACCGAGCCGCCGACGGTCTTATTCACGAATTCAAAGCCTTTTCCCGGCTCCTGCGGCTCAAGTTCGATCACCGCATGCCCGTATTGGCCGCGACCGCCGGTTTGACGTATATATTTTCCTTCTGCCGTTACCTTCTTGCGAATCGTTTCGCGGTACGCCACCTGGGGCTTGCCCACGTTCGCGTCGACCTTGAACTCGCGTAAAAGGCGATCGACGATAATTTCCAGATGAAGCTCTCCCATGCCGGAGATGATGACCTGCCCGGTCTCCTGATCGGTCATCACGCGAAACGACGGGTCTTCCTGCATGAGCTTCTGGAGCGAGAATCCCAATTTCTCCTGGTCGGCCTTGGTCTTGGGCTCGATGGCGACGGAGATCACCGGCTCCGGGAAGATCATTGCTTCCAGGATGACCGGTTTATTTTCATCGCAGAGCGTATGCCCCGTGAGGGTGCTCTTGAGTCCCACCGCCGCGCAGATATCGCCGGAATAGATCTGCTCGATCTCTTCACGCTTGTTCGCGTGCATTTTGAGAAGCCTGCCGACACGCTCCCGGGTTCCCTTGGTGGAGTTGTACACATACGACCCTGACGTCAGCGTCCCGGAATAGACCCGGATGAACGTAAGCTGGCCGACAAAGGGATCGGTCATGATCTTGAATGCTATGCCCGCAAAAGGCTCGCTGTCGGAGGCAGTGCGAACAACTTCCTCTCCCTTGGGGCCGATGCCGGTGACCGGCGGGATATCCAGCGGCGAAGGGAGATAATCCACCACGGCATCGAGCAGCAGCTGCACGCCCTTGTTCTTGAACGCAGACCCGCAGATGACCGGGAAAATGCTCATGGCGATCGTTCCCTTTCGGATCGCGGCCATGATCTCCGCTTCCGTGGGCTGCTCGCCGTTCAGGAACTTTTCCATCACCGTGTCGTCCGCATCGGCGATCTTTTCTATCATCTTCTCGCGGTACTCTTTTGCCTTGGGCAAAAGGTCCGCCGGGATGTCTTCAACCGTGTATTTCGCGCCGAGTGTCTCGTCGTCGAACAGAACGGCCTTCATCTTGACCAGGTCAATGCAGCCGCGGAACTTGTCCTCTGCGCCTATCGGAAGCTGGATCGGCACCGGATTCGCGCCGAGCCGGTCGATCATGCTCTGGACGCTCATGTAAAAGTCCGCTCCGATACGGTCCATCTTGTTCATGAACGCGAGACGCGGCACTTTATACTTATCGGCCTGGCGCCAGACCGTCTCGGACTGGGGCTCCACACCGCTCACGGAGTCAAAGGCCGCGACCGCGCCGTCGAGCACGCGGAGCGAACGCTCCACTTCAATGGTAAAGTCCACGTGGCCGGGGGTGTCAATGATGTTGATGCGCTTGTCCCGCCAGAAACAGGTCGTCGCCGCCGAAGTAATGGTGATGCCGCGCTCCTGCTCCTGCACCATCCAGTCCATGACCGCGGTTCCGTCATGCACTTCGCCGATCTTATAGGAGACACCGGTATAATAAAGAATACGCTCCGTCGTCGTCGTTTTACCGGCGTCGATGTGAGCCATGATCCCGATGTTCCGTGTATTTTCCAGTGAATACTGCCTAGCCAAAACTTCCTCCGCCTTCGATGAAGCCCCCTCTCCCTTTTCCCTCTCCCACCAGGGGAGAGGGGTAGGGGTGAGGGGAGTTTATACAATTGAACGCCTTACCACCGATAGTGTGCGAAGGCTTTATTGGCCTCTGCCATGCGATGGACATCATCTTTCTTCTTTATTGCCAAACCGGTATTGTTTGACGCGTCAAGGATCTCTCCGGCGAGCTTTTCCACCATCGATTTTTCCGCCCGCTGCGATGCGTAGAACCTCAGCCAGCGGTATGCGAGCGAAAGCCTCCTCGGCTGTTTTACCTCGATCGGCACCTGATAGGATGCGCCCCCCACCCTGCGGGATTTTACCTCGAGAGAAGGCTTCAGATTGTCGATGGCCTTCTTGAATATCGCGATCGGGTCGCCCGACGTCTTGTCCTTGATGCGATCGAGCGCCTTGTACGCAATTGCCTCGGCCGTGCTCTTCTTGCCCTTGCGCATAAGCACATTGACGAACTTGGCCAGCAATTTGCTGTTGTACTTCGGATCAGGGAGGATCTCCCTCTTTACGACAACTTGTTTTCTCGGCATAGTTTCCCTTAATTTTTACTTCGGTCTCTTTGCTCCGTACTTGGAGCGGCCCTGCTTGCGATTTGCGACGCCCACGGTATCGAGCGTTCCTCTTACAATATGGTACCGAACGCCCGGGAGGTCCTTTACTCTTCCGCCGCGTATGAGCACGATCGAGTGCTCCTGGAGATTGTGTCCCACGCCCGGGATGTAGGTCGTGACCTCCATGCCGTTCGTGAGCCTTACCCTGGCCACCTTCCGGAGGGCTGAGTTCGGCTTCTTGGGCGTCGTCGTATACACCCGGATGCACACCCCCCTTTTCTGGGGGCTCCCTTTCAGGGCAGGGCTCTTGGTCTTAATAGCGGCCACTGACCTGCCTTTTCTGACCAATTGATTAATCGTCGGCACGGGATTAACTCCTTAAAAAACGTAAAAAAGCACCTTAACTTCTTGAATGTTGAGCCAAAACCTGAGCATTATATCAGAATCTTGATGCTTGTCAAGCCTTTTCTGCTTCATCGACAAAAAAAGCGGTTTAAGCCGCGGCGCGGCGTCCGACTCGCGATCACCGCGCTTTCGGGCCCGCAACTGCCTGTTTCTCTTCTTAATGGAACTCCTCGGCCCCACCCTGGCGGGCCGTAAATACGCCGTCCTGCAGCAACAAGACGGCCCCGCGGTGTTACTCCTCCACCGCAACAGTGTACGTGTCCCGATAGCCCGCCATGCCCGTTCCCGCGGGGATCAATCTCCCCATGATGACGTTCTCTTTCAGCCCGACGAGATCATCCACCGCTCCGGTGATCGCCGCCTCGGTGAGCACGCGCGTCGTCTCCTGGAATGACGCGGCGGAGATAAAGCTGTCTGTCGTGAGCGACGCCTTGGTGATGCCGAGAAGGATCGGCCGCGCCATGGCCGGCTTGCCGCCGCGTGCGATGGCGGCCTCGTTCTCGCGCGCAAAGGTGAAGCGGTCCACCTGTTCGCCGATGAGGAACGGCGTGTCGCCCGCGTCCTCGACCCTGACCTTGCGGAGCATCTGACGGACGATGACCTCGATATGTTTGTCGTTGATGCTGACTCCCTGGAGCCGGTATACCTGCTGTACCTCATCGACAAGGTATTTTTGGAGCTCCTTCGGCCCGAGCACATTGAGAATGTCGTGGGGGTCTACGGGGCCGTCCATAAGCGGTTCGCCCGCCGTCACCCAGTCGCCCTCGTGGACATTGACGTGCTTGCCCTTCGGGATGAGGTATTCCTTCTCGTTCCCCATGCCGTCTTTCACGAGGATGCGACGCATGCCTTTCACGAACCCACCGAACTCCACCGTGCCGTCGATCTCGCTGATGATGGCCTGCTCCTTGGGTTTCCGCGCCTCGAAGAGCTCCGCGACCCTCGGCAGACCGCCGGTGATGTCCTTGGTCTTCGTGGTCTCGCGCGGGATCTTGACGAGGATATCGCCGGGGAACACTTCCTCCCCTTTGTCCACAAGGATGTGCGCCCCTGCCGGCAGAAGATACCGGGCAACGGCATTCGTGGCCGGCAGTCTTGCCGTCTTGTTGTGCAGGTCCTTGATCGAGATCCTCGGCCGCAGGTTCGGGTCCGGAGAATCAATGACCACTTTGCGAGACAGGCCGGTGACCTCGTCCACTTCCTCCCGCATGGTAACTCCCTCGACGATATCGCCGAAGGCGATCTTTCCGCCGATCTCCGTAAGAATGGGCAGAGAATAGGGGTCCCACTCGACGAGTTTCTGTCCCACGTCCACCTTCTGTCCGTCCTGGACCTTGAGCCGGGCGCCGTAGATGATCCCGTACTTTTCCTTCTCGCGGCCCTTCTCGTCGTAGATGGCAATACTGCCGTTCCGGGACATCACGACGTAATCTCCCTCTTTGTTCTTCACGGTATTCAGAGTGATATACTTCATGGCGCCGGCATTCTTCGCTTCGAGGACCGTCTGTTCGACCACTTTGCTCGCCGTACCGCCGATGTGGAACGTCCTCATCGTAAGCTGCGTGCCCGGTTCGCCGATGGACTGCGCCGCGATGATGCCGATCGCCTCGCCGATATCAACCAGTTTCCCTCGGGAGAGGTCCCTGCCGTAGCACATCCGGCAGACACCGCGCAGGGACTGGCAGGTGAGGACCGAACGTATCTTGATGCGGTCGATGCCGGCATCGTCGATCTTCCGGACGAGGTCTTCGTTGATCTCCTGGGTGGCGGGGACAACGACCTCTTTGGTCAGAGGGTCCTTGACGTCTTCCGCGGTCACGCGGCCGAGCAGACGCTCGGACAACGGCTCGATGATCTCGCCG
>DATDRO010000066.1:0-4935 GCA_035291685.1 Nitrospirota bacterium
GCACCGGATCTGGGCGCTGGTCTCGAAGCATCTCCCTTTGGTTCGAAACGTGAAACCCGCCGGTTCCGAAGCGAGGGGAGACAGCCTGTACCGCAAGACCCATATCACCATCAAGAAAGTGACCGACGACATAGAGCGCGAGTTCCACTTCAATACCGCCGTCGCGGCGCTCATGGAGATGGTGAACGAGATGTACGACTACACCGCGAACGGCCTGAGCGAGGACAAACTGCCGGTGCTCAGGGCGGCCGTTGAAACTCTCACCCTGCTTATCTCTCCCTTAGCGCCGCACGTTGCCGAAGAGCTCTGGGAGGCCCTCGGGCATGAGCCGAGCATTGCGAACGCTCCCTGGCCGCAGTATGATCCGGCGGCGATCGTGGCGTTCGAGGTGACGGTGGTCGTGCAGGTGAACGGCAAGGTTCGGAGCAAGCTCACGCTGCCGGCAGGATCCCCTGACAAAGCGATCGAGGCCGCGGCCCTTGCCGATCCCCGGGTCAAGGAATACACGAACGGCAAACCGCTGAAGAAGGTCATTGTGGTCCAGGGGAAGCTTGTCAATATTGTGGTGTGAGAAAACAGTGAGGAATGCGGAGTGCGGAATGCGAAATAAAAATCCTAAAAACAGCAGTATTTTGATGAGTGAAACAAATCCCCCCGTTCCCCCCTTTGAAAAAGGGGGGCGGAGGGGGGATTGGACAAAGGGGGGTGCGGGGGGATTTTCAGGATTGTTCGCGATTTTCCTCGTCCTGTTCCTGCTGCTCCCTTCCTGCGGTTACCGGCTGGGGGGCACGGGCGGGCTTGTGCCTGAAGGGGCGCATTCCATCGCTGTTCCGGTGTTCATAAACGGGACGCATGAGCCATACGTGGATACCGAGGTGACGAGGGCGGTCGTGAACGAGTTCCTTGCCGACGGCAGGCTGCGGGTTGTGAGCCTCGAGAGCGCGGACCTGGCACTGCGGGGAAAGGTCACGAAGTATGAGGTGACCCCGCTCTCCTATACGGTAAATTCGTATGTCCAGCAGTACAGGGCCAAGCTCACCGTGGATGTGAGTCTTGAAGACCTCAGGTCCAAAAAGATACTTTGGCAGGAGAAGGGCATCGCATCGGTCTTTATCTCGGACTATCCCGTAACGTACGACGCTTTGGGCCAGACAGACATCAGGCTCACGAAAATCGCCAAAGAGGCGGCAATCCAGAAGGCAGGCCAGGACGTTGCGTTGACCCTCAGGAGCAGGGTGCTGGAAGGGTTTTAATGACAATGCAGAATGCAGAGTGCAAAGTGCAAAATTCAAATTGTAAAATCAGGTCATGACCACTTTGCATTTTACATTTTGCAATTTTCATTTTGACTTTTTATGACTAAATACCAGGACCTCATAGCCAGTCTTAAGAAGGGCACGATCCTTCCTCTCTATCTTTTCTACGGTGAAGAGGAGTTTCTTATCCAGGAAGCGCTTGACCTGATCGTCAAGAAGGTCGTGGATCCCGGAACGAGGGACTTCAATTTCAATATTGCCTACTGCCGTGATACCGGGGCATCCGGGATCGTGAATCTCGCGCAGACCCTTCCCCTCATGTCCGAGCGGCGCCTTGTGATCGCGAAAGAGATCGATGCGTTCAAGGCCGCTGATCTTGAGGAATTGAGTCTCTATCTCAAGGAGCCCTCACCAAGCACCTGTCTGGTGATGGTCTCGAATCAGGGAAAATTCGACAAGAAATCCGTTCTCTCGGCGGTGGAATCCCACGGCGCCGTCACCCGGTTCTATCCGCTCCTGGACCGTGAAATGGTGCCATGGATCGAGGGCTGGGCCAAAACGCGCGGGTTGTCCATACAGCGTGACGCCGCGGACTACCTCTGGCAGGCCATCGGCAACGATCTTCAGAAGATCGGCAACGAACTTCAGAAGGTCGAGATCTTCATCAGGGACAGAAAGAAGATTGCGTTCGATGATGTAAAAACGGTCGTGGGAGCTTTTCGTGAGTACACACCCTTTGACCTTGCGGCCGCGGTTGGCCGGAAAGACAGGGAAAAAGCGTTTCTCATTCTAAACAGGCTGATCCAGGAAGGGGAGCAGCCTGTGGGCCTGCTCGGTTCGATCGCCTGGAACTTTCGGAGGATCTTGCAGGTAAAGGCAATGGAGGCTGCGGGCATGGCGTCTGAAGAAGCCATGAAAAAACTCAGGCCTCCCGTGATCTTTCATCAGGTCGCCTTGTTCAAATCACAGGTGAAGAGCTATACGTCGGATGAACTGCGCAAAGTGTTCCCGGTCATGTTGTCGGCCGACCGGGCGCTCAAATCGAGCGGACTGAGCGGCCGGCTGATCATGGACCGGATGATCCTGGAGTTGTGCGGGGCTGACGAAAGAAGAAATTGAGAGGATGAGAAGCTGAGAAGTTGAGATAAACGCATCTACCCAACTTCTCCATTTCTTAACTTCTGCAATTACGCGGCGCTTATCTTGCCTACTTTGGTTGAAAGGCGGGCTATCTTCCGGGAAGAGGTGGACTTGTGTAGTATCCCCTGCGATGCGGCCTTATCATAGGCCTTCATGGCTTTGATGAGCGATTCTTTTGCGAGTTCGGCGTTTTTTGTTTCCACGGCCTGCTCGACCTTCTTTGCCAGGGTCTTGAGCGCTGATTTTATTGATTTGTTGATGAGATGCTTCTTTTCGGCCTGATGCTGTCTTTTTATCGCTGATTTGTGCGTTGCCACGTTTGTGCCTCCTTATAGCGTTGAAAACAGACCCCCTTTTTAACATAAAGTGTGGGTTAGTGTCAAGCGGAAAAAATATGGAGTTTCCCCAAAATTTTATTATTTATTGAAATGTATTGAGCAAATCCAAAAGGATGATTGGAACGAAAAATGGGATTGCGCCTTGCATTGATTTAATTTTGGGGAAAATTTAGAAAAAAATTGTTATCCTTCGAAAGGTGATCCTCCATGTCTGAAAATATACAGGTTGCAAAGGCGGCCGGGGTCGTGGGAGCGGCCACGCTTGCTTCCCGCGTGATGGGATATTTCAGGGACATGGTCATGTCGTGGGCCTTCGGCACGACCGTGGCCGCTGACGCCTTCTACGTGGCGTACCGCATCCCGAACCTCCTGCGCGAGCTTTTGGCCGAAGGCTCCATGTCCGCGGCCTTCATCCCGGTCTTCACCGAAACGCTTACCAGGGAGTCCAGGGAAAGCGCCCGTCATCTGGCCAACGCGGTCTTTGCCCGGATGCTCCTGATCCTTATCATCCTGACCGGTCTCGGCATCATTTTCGCGCCCTATGTGGTCAAGGCCATTGCCTGGGGCTGGGTGCACAAGGCGGAGAACCACGATAAGTACCTCCTCGGGATAACTCTTACGAGGGTCATGTTTCCCTATCTCCTCTTTATCGGCCTGGCAGCGATCGCCATGGGCATGCTGAACTCCCTTCGGTCGTTCCTCTCGCCGGCCCTTTCGCCGGTCATGTTGAACATAATAACCATTTCAGCCGTGGTCCTGAGCCAGCAGTTCATGGCGCAGCCCATCCTCGGCGTGGCTGTCGGCGTCGTGCTCGGCGGATTATGCCAGTTCCTTATCCAGGTGCCGGAGCTTGGAAAGCAGGGGATGATGCTTAAGCCGCAGTTCGCGCCGAGCCATCCGGGCGTGGCAACGATAGCAAGGCGTGCAGCGCCGGTCTTCTTCAGTTCCTCGGTAAACCAGCTTAACATCTTCATTGGTACCATTTTCGCGTCGTTTCTCGCCACCGGGAGCATCACGTATCTTTTCTACGGCATGCGGTTCATTCATTTCCCGCTCGGCATCTTCGGCATTGCCATGGCCACGGCCGTGCTCCCGACCATGTCTGCCCAGGCCGTGCGGCATGAGACGACGGCATTCCGTGAGACCCTGTCCCTGGGGTTGCGGCTGGTTTTCTTCATTATGTTCCCGGCCATGGCGGGATTGATCACGCTCCGTGTTCCGATCGTGAACCTTTTGCTCGAACATGGACAGTTCGATCGGATATCCACCCTCGGAGTTTCGGCTGCACTCCTTTACTATGCTGTCGGACTCTGGGCCATGGCAGGGGTAAGGATCGTTTCCCAGGCATTCTATTCTCTCCAGGACACTAAAACGCCGGTAAAGATCGCCATACTCGCACTGGCGACGAACATCGCTCTCAGCGCCCTCTTCATTCTCTTCACCCCCCTTGAGCACGGCGGCCTGGCGCTTGCCGCTTCATTTGCGGCCACGTTGAACCTTGGTGTGCTCACCGTGAAGCTCAGGCAGAAGATCGGCCGAATGGACGGCGCGCGGATACTGGTCTCTTTGCGCAAGATCGTCCCGGCATCCGTTGTCATGGGAGCGATCGGCTGGCGGGTCAGCCTGAACCCTGTTTGGGAATCAGGCGGGCAGATTCTTTACAAACTCGCGCTGCTCTCGGGAGGGATCATCGTGAGCGTTCTGTTCTATCTTGCCGTGATGTGGGTATTAAAAAGCGAAGAGCTTTTGTTCCTGCGGGGGATGGTGATGAAACGAAAGACGGAAGGCAGGAGGGGAGGAAGGTGAGCAGGTATGCGCGAGAGTGAGAAAAAAGAAATCTTCAAAACCCCTCTCGGGTGGGCCGGCGTGACCGTGTCGGACCAGGGGATATGCAGGATAGTGCTGCCGAGGAAACAAAAACAGGATGTGCAGAGGGAACTGGAAAGTTCTGAGTGCGGAGCGTGGATCTCGGAATTACCTTTGGGTGTCCATAATACACTCAGGAAGGCCGCAGTGAACCTTCGGGAATACTTCTCGGGCGATCGCGTTTTATTTGACCTTCCGTTTGATATGCGTTATTATACTCAATTCCAAAAGGCCGTCTGGCGGGCAACCGCCGGTATCCCCTACGGTGAGACGCGCTCCTATGCCTGGGTGGCAAAGAAGATCGGGAACCGCCGGGCCGTTCGCGCGGTGGGCCA
>DATDRO010000067.1:0-3651 GCA_035291685.1 Nitrospirota bacterium
GCTGGTGACCATGTATGGTGAAGCATGTTCTCTGCCAAGTCCGGTCCCGAAGACAAACGAGGGCCGCCTTTATATCCAAAGGCGACCCTCGTATACTTACGCGAAAGGCTGAAACAACAATAAGCGCCTAACTGGTTTTGCCCCGCTTCTTGGCCATGGTAACGCAGTAAAAGCCCTTACCCTCGCTCGGCGGACCGAAGCAGGAGTTGCAGGAAATGCATTCCGCTTTGCGCCGATCGCCCGCCTGCCGGCGTTTGGGAAAAGGGATAATGTGATTGCATGACAGATGCCGCTGCTTCCGTCTGATGGGGGGGGCAACGTGGCGGGGGGCGGGACAACAGAAAGGCGCTGCCTTTTGGACCCTTCGTAAGATATTCCGTTGAGCCTCAGGAGAATCACAGCGAGCTCACGGTTGCCTCTTCAATCCGCTTTCACGTACCTTGAAGCAAGCCGTTTCCCTCGTTGCATCCTCCTTCAGCATCCGGCTTCAGCTGCCGGTCTTCGTTTCCTCTGTTACCTGGGAGCAGTTTGGGACAATCTCTCATTCTGCAAACTGGTCTCCCCGAGGTATCTATACCGGGGCTTCAGCTTTCAACGGAAATCAAATCGTAAAATAATCTTACGATGGTCCGCGCAACGCCTTATTATTTTAATACCACTTTTTGAATTTTTTATCAACAGACAAATCACTGGTTACGCATTTTGTGTCTACCATTTTTGCCCGACCGCAACTTTCGTGCAACCTTCGGGTCGTCGTATCCATGCGGTCAGGCAAGGAGTACAAGAAGAACCTGTCTGTCCATTTTCCAATCGAGGAGCGAGCTATAAAAACAGCCGGGGTAGGGTGTCCCGGCTGTTTTTCTTATCCTGCCGCATGGTCCCTGCGTCCATAAACCCGGCTATATTTTCGTGCGCGCCAATTTCACCACAACGTCGTTTTTTTTCGCTCCCTTGTCGTAAAGTGTCCAGGTCTGCGTGATGCTGTCCTTGTTGTCAACGGCGATGGTGAGCGCGTGCATATGCATTTCATTCAGCGAGGCGAGGCCCGGGGTTTTTATGGACAAGACAAACGTCATATTGTTCTCGCCGGGATTCATAAGCTCCATGTGGGGCTGGTTTCCGAGCGAGCAGTAGTGGGTCATGGCCAGCTTCCCCCTATAATCATGATATACCGTGACCATCTCATGGGGCGTTCCCGCAGCGAACCGTTCCACGATGGCGTTGCCTGCCGAAGTCAATTCATAGGTGACCTTGAGCTGCTCCATCCCTTTTCCCATGTCCGTATTCCCTTCCCAAACACCTATAAGCTCCTTCATTTTTTCAAAGTCCCTGGAGTGGGTCGCGGGAGCGTTCATCTGGTATTCTCCCGCATAGGATGCAAGGGGACCCACCGCCAGGGCCAAAAGGATTATAGTTATGAACGTTATGCTTTTCTTCATATCTCCACCTCCTGTGTGTCCACTTCTCTGTTCTTCTGCCTCCATTTTATCACATGACGGCACTATGGAGGGAACAGGGGTAGGTGCGGACAAGCTAATTATTTTCAAACATCGAAATCTCTCTTTGTATAACGTCTGCGATATAAACCTTACTGCGTACAAAGGATCGACAGGCTTCGCAATGATATGTCTTGACAATGATCACGTTTATCTTTCCATCCAGGCGGGCAATCGCCTTTGGCGTGACCGTGACGGCCATTGTGTTGGAGTTTTTGCAGATCAAGCAAAGTTCGATCGACATGGCGTTATCGATAAACTTCATCATGACTCCCAATATCGAGCAGGATGATCACTTTTTCGGTGACCATCAGGGTGAGCATGATCCGATACCCGTGGGTAAGGCTGACCGCCTGGCAGCCTTTTAATTTCCCGCCGAGGTTATGCAGTTCGAGATGAGGTTGAAAGGGATCGTGCCTGAGATCATTGACGACCGCGGCAAACCGTTCCTTTAAACCGGGATGTCTTTTGAAGAATTTATTCGCCCGGCGAAGAAAGTAATTTGACGTTGCGATCGCAAACACTATTTTTCATCCTCCGCTTCGATCGCCTTTAACAGATCGCCGGCCGACTTGAAGCGGCGGACCCGGCCGGCCTTGACGTCCTCAAGCGATATCCGCACGCGCGCGATAGCGGCCTCATCCTCGGCTTCGACCAGCTGGCTATATCGTTCCTCGGAAAGCACAACGTACTGAGGCTGATTATTCCTGATCACATGGACAGGCCCTTCTTTTATAGCTTCATCAACTGCTGAGATTCCCCTCTTTTTGATTTCCTGAGCCGCGATGGTTTTCATTATCCAGTACTCCTTTCAGTACTCATTGCGATACCAACATATTATCATAATAAGCACCAAATATCAAGCCAAATCACGTATTGAACCTCCCCGCAGTCCCGCCAGAGCGTGTCGGCCGCAGGGTCATTTCCGCAGGCCGGAACTGCCTTTTCCCATGATGGTGATCATCATTTTCCTGCTCATCAGCCTCGTGTTCAGGAACGTCAGAAATCGATACAGGGGTCCGCTGATGATCGACGGCGCTTTCCGCGCCTTGAGCACGGCGAGCGCTTTCTTCACCACGACCTCAGGCGGATAGCTCCGCATGGTCTGGCGAGTTGCGGGCCTTCCGGCTCCTGCCACGGCATTGAAGTTCGTGTTCGTCATGCCCGGGAGCAGGGCCATGACATAGACGCCCCGGTCCTTGTTCTCGTACCACAGAGACTCGGTGAAGTTCGTCACGAAGGCCTTTGTTGCGGCGTACACGGCCCCGCCGGGATAGGACAGGAGGGACAAGGCGGACGAGACATTGATCAGCGCGTCTCCTGAAGCGGCCTTTTTTAGGAAGGCATGGGAAAGGCGGACGAGGGCGTTCATGTTGACGGTCATGAGATGTTCCTGTTGGTCCAGGGGGATCTCCTCGAAGCGGCCGTAGATGCCGTAGCCCGCGTTGTTCACAAGCAGCGAGTAGCCCGAGCTCTCCACGTCTGCCACGACGCGCTGGAGCTGGTCGCGGTCGGCGAGGTCCGCGACCAGTATGCGATGGCCGCTGCCGAGTTCCTTTACCAGGCTCTGGAGCTTGTCCTTTGAACGGGCAACGCAGGTGACAACATATCCGTCCCGCGCCAGCTCCCGTGCAAAGACGGCCCCGATACCGCTGCTTGCTCCTGTGACCAGTGCTGTTTTGTTTTTCATGGCCTCCCTTTCCCGGATATTGTGTATTCTCAAGGAACCCGCAGGGGCAGGCCCTTCCTTTTGGCGTTACCATTATTTCAGGGTCAAGACAGGGGACAGGGTCCACCCCGTTAGAGATTCAGGCTATTTTGGCTTACGTTCAATGATGTTATCTTTACTCTTCCTGATTATTCACTCTTTATAAGCATTTCGTGATCTCTAACGGGGTAAAGCGGCCAGTCCGACGAAAATCGTAGAGCCTGACAGGGTCAGGCCTTGCTGCTTGATCATTCATCGTGAATCTGGATGCGCCTGTGATGCTATTATATTTTTACGAAAAAGGCAAGGAGGATGTTTCAAGTGCGGAGTGGGAACTGATAGGGTCAAGGGGCATGGGGCATGGGTCCATCATATTCTCGTCCCTCTTTGCCGTGTCTTCATGCTCTGCTGCCTCCCGCCTTACTACGCACGGTTTCCATTTGTTTT
>DATDRO010000068.1:0-10817 GCA_035291685.1 Nitrospirota bacterium
CGAAGATCGATGCCCTGGCCCTTCAAAAACTCGTCCGCCAGCCACTTGATGATCCGCTCGTCGAAGTCATCGCCGCCCAGGTACGTATCGCCGTTCGTGGATTTCACTTCGAACACGCCTTCGCCGAGTTCCAGGATGGAAATATCGAAGGTCCCGCCGCCCAGGTCGTAGACCGCGATGGTCTCGTCTTTCTTCTTGTCCAGACCGTACGCAAGGGCCGCGGCGGTCGGCTCGTTGATGATCCGGAGCACGTTCAGGCCTGCGATCCTTCCTGCGTCCTTCGTGGCCTGGCGCTGGCTGTCATTGAAATACGCCGGCACCGTGACCACCGCATCGATCACTTTCTCGCCGAGGTAGTCTTCGGCGGTCTGCTTCATCTTCTGCAGGATCATGGCGGATATCTCGGACGGGCTGTAGACCTTGCCGCGGACCTCTACGTGGGCGTCGCCGTTCGCCGCCTTCACGATCTTATACGGCAGGTGTTTCATCGCCTCCGCGACCTCTGAAGAATCGAACTTTCTGCCCATGAGCCTCTTGATCGAAAATATGGTGTTTTCCGGATTCGTGATCGACTGCCGCTTCGCGATCTGGCCCACGAGCCGTTCACCGCTTTCGGTGATCGCCACCACGGAAGGCGTCGTACGGCTTCCTTCAGAGTTCGTGATGACCACCGGTTCCCCGCCTTCCATGACCGCAACGCAGGAGTTCGTCGTACCCAGATCAATTCCTATAACCTTTGCCATAATAGCCTCCTTAACGGGTAATAATCTTTAATCATTTCTCAATTCGTTATTCCGCGCATTCTGTTTCTTCAGGCGCGGACGCCGGCTTCCTGGCCACGCTCACCTTTGCGTGGCGCAGCACCTTGTCGTAATAGAGGTACCCTTGCTGGAGCACCTGCACCACGGTATTCTCCGGGACCCTGTCCGTTGCTTCCTGCATGACGGCGTCATGCTTGGCCGGATCGAACACTTCGCCTTCCGCCGAAAAAGACGTGACCCCGAACTTTTCGAGCGCGTCCCGAAGCTGCTTATAGACAAGTTCCACGCCCCGGTGCAGCCCCTCGTTCGTGTCGCCCGCCTCGGTCGCGTGCTTGATCGCGAGCGCCAGGTGGTCCACCACGCCCAGAAGTTCCCTCGCCATCTGCTCGTTCGCGTACTTGCGGGCCTCGGCAAGGTCCCGCTGCATGCGCTTGCGGTAGTTGTCAAAATCCGCGTACGTTCTCAGGTATTTATCCTGGGCCTCCGCCGCCTCTTTGGTTTTCTGCTCAAGCGCCTGCGCAAGCGCTGCGGCATCCCCGGCCGAGGATGGATCCGTTTCGTCCGGAGACGGCGGCGCCCATTCCCGCGCCTCCTGCTCCTGGACCTTTTCGTCGTCCATCATCGCTCACTACCTTTCTCAAACCGTTCATCCAGGAGCCTGCTCACAAGCTTCGCCGTATAGTCCACGACCTGGATCACCTGTTTGTACTGCATTCTCGTGGGACCGATGACACCGAGCGTGCCGACAACGTCCGAGCCGGCCTGATAACTGCTCACGACAAGGCTGCAGCCCTGCATTTCGAAATACGGGTTCTCGGAGCCGATGAAAACCTTGATGCCGCCTGCCGTCACGCTCCTCTCGAGGAGTTTGAGCAGTTTATATTTGTCCTCGAACGCCTTGAACAGGGTCCTCATCTTTTCCACGTTCGCGAATTCAGGGCTCTCTAACACCTGGAACGCCCCGCCGATGTAGACCTTCTCGCTGTCCCGCTCCTGGATCTCCCGGCTGGCCTGATAGGTTTCTTCCATCAGGCGCTTGAAGACCCTTTTCTCTTCGCGCAGCTTCTCGACCAGCCGCCGCCGCACCTCGGTAAGGGACCAGTGTTCGAGCTCCTCATCGAGAAACGTGCTGAACGTGTTCAGATCATGCTGGAGTATCTCCTCGTCGAGCTGTATGAGCTTGTTCTGGACCGTCCCGTTGCTCGTGACGAAAATGATGAGCACTTCTCGGCCGTGCAGACGGATGAACTCGATATGCTTGTACTTTCCTTCCGGCTCAGCCGGTGCGATCACCACCCCGGCGTAGCGGGAGAGCTTCGCGAGAAACTGGCTCGCCTCTTCCATCAGTTCATGGAGGTCTCCCCCGTGCAGCGGAGGCGCCTGCTGCAGTTGATCTTTGATATCATCGGTGTCGCGCTTGACGCTGATCAGGCCGTCGATATAATATCGATACCCTCTCTCGGTCGGTATCCTGCCTGCCGAGGTATGAGGATGGGTCAGATAGCCCATTTCCTCGAGCTCGGCCATGATGTTCCGAAGCGTCGCGGAACTCACGCTAAAATCGTACCTTTTGATCAGTACATTGGAACCGATCGGCGCTCCGGTCGAGATATAGCTGTCGATCACCGCCTGCAAAACCTTTTTATTTCTCTCGTCCAACTCCATCATATTTACAGTCTGTTAGAGACCACCCGGCCCTTTTGATGCCCAAAAAAATGTCTTAGCACTCTTCTCGTAAGAGTGCTAAAATTTAACATATCAATTATTCAGTGTCAAGTCTTTATTCAGTCTCCTTGCGAAGGCAGCCATTAATCTTGATGGCAGCCGTCATACCTGCCCCATATCAAGTCCGGGGTAAACTCCAGCGGGTATCCGGGACCCAAGCACCTGCTTAAAAAGACTGGATTCCCCCCGTATCAGGTACGGGGCAGGCTAAGGTCCTTCACGGGAATGACGCATGAATGTTGTTATGGAATTCTTACGAGACCATCCCTTGGCTCAACATGACCAATACGACAAATCCATAAAAAACATCCCGCATCCAAAAGAATGCGGGATGGCCGGGAAACAAGCTGTCCACTATTTATTGTTATGCTGCCTTCTTTACCGACGCTTCCTGTTCGATCTGCTTCGAAGTCTCGATCTCGATCTTTTTGGGTTTGGCGATCGCCGGAGCCGGTACCGTTACCTCAAGTACCCCGTTTACGAATCTCGCTTTCATCTGGTCGCCTTTTATCCCCTCGGGAAGCGAAAACCGCCTCTCAAAAGAACCGTAGGCAAGCTCATGGTAGATATAGTCTTCATTCTTCACGTTCTTTTCCGCTTTCCGTTCACCCTTGATTATAAGCTGCCTTGACGCTTCATCAAGGTTCACCTCGACGTCTTTCGGATCCACGCCGGGAAGCTCACATTTGAAGATCAGGTCATTGTCTTTCAAATAGCTCTCTACCGACGGCATCCATTCACCATAGGAAGTCTCCCTGGTTGAGATATCCCTGCCCACGAGTCTGTTAAACAGCCTGTCCATTTCATGCTGCATCCCGAGAAATTCCTGGAACGGGTCCCATTTCCTCATGATCCGGAAGGGATCCAGCCTCATCAAGCTTTTCATACTTCATCCCTCCTTTTTCGTTGAAATTATACAATTCCGCTGTCGAACTACTCATCACCTCTGATGCCCAAATCCCGGCTGCCTGAGCTTCCCGTGTTCCTGGTTTTGATAGCGAAATTGTATTTTTTAAGCACACGAGTCAACAGCTGTTTCCTCTCTGCAAGAATTAATATAACACTCCATTAGCACTCTGTCAAGAAGAGTGCTAATAAGTAAGTATTTGATTTTTAAGTAATACTTTATGGATAGGGAACAGTATCGGCTGCTATCAGGGTCTTAGTTTTTGATAAAAAGATCGAATTCTCTGGAGGGCCTTGGTCGATCGGTCAGCCTTCAGTATCTACAAGAAGTTCTTTTCCAGCAAGCCGCCCGGAACGACGAAACGTTCCGATATTATTCTTCGAAATCTCGGGGCATAAACGAGTTCATACACATGCTCCTTACCCGGAAAAAGGCCCAGGACAGCCATTTTTGTATCCTTCATGATCGTAAAGGCTTCCTGAAGCGTCAGGTCTGATTGCTGCATGAGTACTGCCTGCGCAAGGTCAACAAAGAACCTCAGCCGCCTCATCTTCTTTTCCTCTTCCCTTAGTTCTTCCTTCATGTCAGGCGTCATTGATCACGGATCCCTCGGCCTCTCAAATGTCCCGCTCTTGCCCCCGGTCTTTTTCATGAGCCGGATGTCGGTGACGGTCATGGCCCTGTCCACGGCTTTGCACATATCATAGATGGTCAATCCCGCTGCCGCCACCGCCGTCAGAGCCTCCATCTCTACGCCTGTCCTGCCGCTTGACCTGACAATGGCCGTGATATTCACGCGCAATGACGCCTCGTCGGGTTCAAAGGCGATCTCCGCGGACGTGAGACCCAGCGTGTGGCACAGGGGGATGATCTCAGCCGTCCTTTTCGCGGCCATGATCCCCGCGACCCGCGCGACGGCGAAGACGTCCCCCTTCGATATCTTGCGGTCAAGAATGAGCTTGAGCGTTTCCGGCATCATGGTGACGCTGCCTGCGGCAACGGCCTCGCGCGTTGTTTCCTGTTTGCCGGAAACATCCACCATACGGGCTGCCCCTTCTTCATCAAAATGAGTGAGCTTTTTCATTTCGGTCTATCCCTCAGCCCCCTATGCCGGACATGGTCCGCTGATAGCATCCAGCAGGAGTTTCATTGATATAATGCCGTTCGGGTTTGACCTCGAGCGCGAGCCTGAGCAGCCGTTCTAATTCCTTGTCGTCGCATCCTCCCCGCAGAGGGGACTTGATATCTATTTCCGTGTCGGACAGCAGGCACGGCCGTATCTTGCCGTCCGCGGTCAGTCTGAGGCGCCGGCACGTCGCGCAGAAGTGCTTCGTGATGGGACTGATAAAACCGATCACCCCCCGCGCGCCGGGGATCTGATGGTTCTCGGAAGGACCGGCCCCCGTTCCGGAGGTGAACGGCTCAAGGCGGCCGACCTCGCGTTCGATAATCTCACGTACCTGGCCGGCGGTCACGCACACCTCAGTGTTCCAGCGGTCTCCGGCGCCGATCGGCATGAATTCGATAAAGCGGACGTGCAGCCGACGGTCCAGGGTCAGCCGTGCGAAATCGGCGATCTCATCATCGTTGATGCCCCTGACCGGCACCATGTTGATCTTGAGCGGATGGAACCCGAGCTCCTCGGCCCGGCAGATCCCCCGCCAAACCCTGTCCCAGGAGTCGCTGCCCGTGATCCGCCGGAACCGTTCAGGGTTGAGAGAGTCGAGGCTGATGTTCAGCCGGGGCCGCCCGACAGCGATAAGAGCGTCGAGCTTCTCTTCAAGCAGCACGCCGTTGGTGGTCAGGCTGATGTCCTGGATATCGCGGCGCTGAGCGAGCGACGAGATGAAATCGACGATCCCGCGCCGGATAAGGGGCTCTCCCCCGGTGATGCGCACGCGCGATATTCCGAGCGGCGCGGCCACGGTCACAAGCCTGAGAATTTCTTCGTACTGAAGTATTTCCCGGTGCGGAAGCGCTTTCATCCGCTCCCGCGGCTTGCAGTAGACACAATTGAGATTGCAGCGGTCGGTAACGGATATCCGCAGGTAATCGATATATCGGTTGAGCGGGTCAACGAGCGGCATGAGAAAATCTACCATAGAGGGAACAGGAGTGCAAGACAAAATAAATCTCAGAGCGGGTTCGTTAACCCCGTTCAAGATGTTTCGCATGCCCGGCGCAGGGAAAAAGCCAAAATATGCTTTTGTGGTTTTTTGCAGTTCAAAAAGCGTCTGCATCCCGTGAACAGGGACGCGCTCAAGCATGCGTGAAAAACCATTATCAAACCAATAAGCCAAAACAGCACAGCGAAGCAAAGCGGAGCGTGAGTGCTGCGGGTAGGTAAGACGTTCGATCACGGCATGCATTGCAATGGCATGCCTGCGCGGGCCTGTGAACGGCGGTGCAGAACAAAAATGGATCCTGAATTCCCAAAACATTTCCCGGTTCAATCACGATGCGTATTTTTTTATCCACCACTCCAAACTCGGACCCATTCGCTAAGGAGATGATCTTTAACAAATATGACCTTGACCAAACGTCGTTTTGTAAGTATAATTGCTTCCAGTGTGATTACAAAGGCATTGAATGCAGCGCATTAAAAGGGACAAACACCATGACATCCGGTAAGAGACAGTTGGTAGCGAAAGGAAAAGGATATTTCAATGCCATCGGGCCTCAGACCAGGTTCATTGTATTCATTATCTTCATCCTCATCGTGTTTACGCTCCTCCTTCGGGTATTTCAGAAACTGGCGGAGATACTGCAGCTTCCCCTGTTCCTGCCGATCGCCCTCGTCACGATGTTCATCTTCATCGGCATCGTCGGCACGGTCTATTCCCACAAGTTTCTCGGCCCCATATTCAGAATACGGCGGGCCATCGAAATGATGGCCGACGGAGACATGTCGATAAATCTGCGGTTGAGGGAATCCGATGACCCCGTGCTGAAGGACCTGGTGGACGAGATCTCCCGTCTCTGCGAACACAACAGGAATAATCACACGCTCATCAAGGAAACGGCCGTGGACCTCTTCAATAACATCAACACGCTTCACGAAAAGATACAACAGGGCCCGGACGCGGCGGAACTCCGGGCTCTGATCGAAAATGTCCGCAAGAAACAGGAGCTGCTGGACAAGGCGATCAAGTCACACCGGAAGGTATAAGGCGCGAAGATGGCGGATAGCGCATTCAAGGGCAAAAGCATGAAAGGGGTCGCCTCGGACGTGGCCGAAGGCCTGATCTCGGTGAACCCCCTTTTTCTCAAGAAATTCGATAATGAAATGATCAAAAGTCTGAATGAGCACCTGAACAAGGCCATGACCGTCGTCAGGAACGAACAGGTGTCCTTGAACGACCCCCCCGCCATGAGAAAGAGAAGCCTCAAGCTCCAGCACCTGAACAATGCCCTCATCATTCTCAAGAACGTCGCGAGAGAAAAGAGGATTCCCCTCTAAGATCAGCTCATGGCTCATCGCTGCCGGCAAAACCAGGAACAAAGAGCCATGGGCTATGAATCATCAGCTACGACTAAACCGCCACGGAAAACCGCTTCTTGAACTCGTCGGGTGTCATCTTCGCGGCAGCGGCGATTTTTATGAGCTGCTCGCCATCCATGTCTTCCTTTTCAAGCCGGATCATGTACCGCCGCGCCATGAGGTAATCATCGGCCTTCGTGTCCACCGTACGGATGCGCGTCTTGCCAGTCCTGGGATCGACAAGATCGGAAAACTTTATCGGCTCATTCCTGCCGTCCTTGAGCATGATCATGGCGCCGCTTCCGCCGGAGATCAGGAACTTCACCGCGCTGAATCCGAGATAACGCGTATACTCCCGGTCAAAGGAAATGGGCGGGTGACAGCGGAGCTCATACCCGATGTCCTTTGCAATGATGGTGGTGCTGACGCCCAGAGCGCCCAGGTCTTCGAGCACTTTCTGCTTCAGCATATCGCCCAGCGGGATTTCGGCAAGCCGGATATTACCGTGATCGTCCCGCGGTACGTTCTTGAGAATGGTCAGCTCCTCGGGATCCAGGCGGGTCGCAACGCCTTCGGCGATAACGGCCACGCCGTGGTTCTTGCCGAGCGCGAGACGCTTGATGATCGCGCCCTCAAGGATGGAGACGACCTTGTTCAGTGATATCTTCTCTCCCAGCTCCTCGGGGATAAGCGTGAGCGTGGCGCCCGCGCCCATGCCCATGCCGAGCGCAAGATGTCCAGCCGAGCGGCCCATGGCGATCACAAAATACCACCTGCCCGCGGTGCGCGCGTCCTCGCTGATATTTTCGACGAGTTGCGCCCCGATCTGGCGCGCGGTCTCGAAGCCAAAGGTGGGAACGCCGTGCGGCAGCGGGAGGTCGTTGTCAATGGTCTTGGGCACGTGGCAGACGGATATTTTGCCGCCCGCTTCTTTTTCAACGCGGGTGGCGGTGAATGCCGTATCGTCTCCGCCGATGGTAACAAGATAGCGGATGCCGAGTTTGACCAGGGCGTTCACCACGTTGGCCATCTTCTCCGGGCTCTTCGTCGGATTGTCCCGCGAGGTCCTGAGGATCGAGCCGCCGCGCAGGTGTATGCGGGATATCTCCGCCTTGTGGAGCTCGATCGTGTGGGAGGTGTCGCCTTTCGACAGCCACTTAAAGCCGTCGTACAGACCGATCACTTCCAATCCCTGCTTGACCGCCTCAAAGGTCACGGAGCTGATCACCCCGTTGATCCCCGGGGCCGGGCCGCCGCTCACCACCACCGCCAGTTTTTCCGCCATCGCCGCCTCCTGTGATTTGTCGTCATCTTCTCGAACGACGCCACTGTAGCAAAACAGCATACAATTGTCAACACAGAGATGGTCCGGCAGAGCGAAAGGGCTGCTGCCCCCGTAACTGAAGTATTACTTCTTCGGTCTATTTGTTCTTCGGCTCCGTCGCCATCAGGTCCATGAATCCCTTCGCCTCAGTATAGCCGGCCGGGATCTCGAACAACGCGGCGGGCGGCGTTTTCAGTACAATGTTCCTGAGTTCGGTCGTTACCGTGCGGTCCTTGTTCTCCACTTCGCTTCTGATGGTAATGTCGTCGAGGTCTTTGGCGTTCCAGATAAACCCTTCTTCGACCTTTCCGTCCTTGTAGGTGATCCTCACCTCGTACTTGTCCGCAGGATGCTTGCCGATGACCTCGCTGCCCACCTTCGTCTTTTCGACCTTGGGTCTTTCTTCAGCCGCTTCAGTCTCTGTGCGGACCAGGTACCGTTTCGTCTTCGGGTAAAGAGTGTAGCTGGTCTTTTTATCCGCCCGGTCGATCATAACCATCCTGCCAGGCCGAGAATGGGTAGCTCCCGTCTTCATCCGGGACAAATCCATGTCCATCCTAATTTTCTCTCCGGCGACCGCCAGCAGGACCTCCATAATAACGGTCTCGTTCTTTGCCTTGTCAGTGGTCACTGAATAGATGACTGCCGAGAAATCCCTCTTCCCTTCCCAGTCCATGTACCCGAAAAAAGGAGGCTCGGGCATCGGTATTTCCGGCATCCCGATTTTCGGCGCCGGCATTGTGGCAACAGCCTCAGGACCCGGACCCCAGGGCAGGCCGTCGGTGACCCGTCTTGCCAGCTCCGTGGCCTCGTAGTCCAGGTGCCTGCCGATCGCCTGGCTCAGCAACTTGGTGCCAAGTCCGATGGCAAAGGACTCCCCGAGTTTCTTGCTTCCCGTCGTCGTGCTCCTGATAGTCACCCAGGGAACATCCGGGTCCCGGTCCGCGGCCCTTGCAGCAAGAGCCGCAGCGGTACCGTAGTTACCCTGCATTTTCAGCTCGCTTCTCACCCCGAGGCCCCGCTCCCATACGATCTGACCGGTCACGGTGCTCACGAGTTTGAACTTCCCTCGGACCTTCTTTACATTAATTGCGCCCAATGTCGTCTCATCGAAATCTATAAGCGTCCCGTACAGTACACCCTCGACCCCCAGCTCTTTTCCGAGTTTTTGCGCCGTGGTCAGGCTGAGTTGACCGCCGAGCGTGATCCCCATCCGGTCCCGCAGGAGCTGTTCCGTTTCTTTCAAATCCTGTACCACATAGGACCTGCGCTCCAATGCGTGGGCCATTTTTTTCCTCATCACCTCAGGGCCATCGACATCATTGGAGTCGTTCTTCATCGGAAGTATTGCAACTCGCTTGAGGGGGTTACTGAGATCACGCGGCAAGGGCGGAGGAGGAAGACATCCCGCTGCGACCGCCAGCAGGGTTATTGCGGTAAGATAGCGCGCATATTTCTTGAGCATTCGGTGCTCCTTCTGCAATTAAGAACGTCCTGAGGATCAGCTCTTGCCGGGCTGTTGCCCAAATCATTTTTGTCACCCTGAGCAGAGCGAAGGGTCTCTCAACCTAACGGAAAAACAAGATTCTTCCCTGTGCTTAGAATGACAATTAGGTTGAAAATACCATTTGGGCAACGGCCCGTTGCGGCTTGACATTCTTCATTTCCCATCTTCAAACCTTCGCTTATTCCTCTTCGCCCCGTCTATTTTCCGTTTATCAGCCAATCCAGCAGGAACCATGCGCCCACCAGACCCGCAATAAGTATTATCATCTTCAGGATGTTCATGAGGCCATGGCTCTCTTCGGGGTCCTGGGGTTCGTTTTGATTTGGTTTAGAGTTCATCGTTCACCGTTCGGCATGGTACCCTCCAAGATAAAGCGTCAAATAATTCTATTTTCCAGCAGTTGCTTTTTTAGAACCTTTGCACTGAGGGCAGACACTTTTTCCTGTGCCATGACAACTTGAACAAGGACGTTGTGCGGCATTCGTACTGGACTGTCTGCCCTGCCCGCGGCAGACAGGACACGGTACAAAACCCTTACCGCTGCATTGTGGACAGGGAATCGTCGACGTTTTAATTGTCATTTGGTACCCCCATTTATTTTTAGACCCATCAGGGTCAGGAATTGCAGGGCACAGGGTTCAGTTACCTACACCCCGGACCCGGGCAGGGTCTTGCGGCTTGTCATTCACCGTTTCCTGATCGCCCTGCACACCAGCCTGCTTTCACCGATATAGCGCGAGGGTCAGGACGCGTATGTTAATGAGGTGAGCGTACTATAAAAAGAAGCAAATGGCAAGGGGATTTAAGGTGAATGTCAACCCCAAGCAGAAATGTTGTATTCTTACCAAGGTAACTTTGGGTAACTTTCGTGACGTTGTTACTTACGTTGCGTTGTGGCCACCCCTTCACTCTTCGCTATCGCCCGCGTTATGCTTGACGTGGCCACGCCGAGATGACGCGCGATCTCGGCTGCCGAGAGGCCGATCTCTTCCATGCCGCGTCGGGCGATCTGTGCGCGTGTCTGACTTACCGTTGACCGCCGACTTCCGCTCTCCAGTTCTTTCCGGCTGATCTGACCTTTCTTGCATTCTTGATCGATGATCTTTGTCAGC
>DATDRO010000069.1:0-11157 GCA_035291685.1 Nitrospirota bacterium
GGATTATTCAGCCTACGCTCAATACCTGCCCACCGGTTTCCCGCAGGAGAAACGGCTTCACCATCTGGCCACGGTCCGGCTTACGCAGTTTTTGATGCATCAAACGATGAGACTTTCTTTCTTTGCATTTTACGGATTGTCAGATGGTGATTACATGCTTAACCCGGAAGCGAAATACAACCTTACGGACTCCATCTGGATTGCAGTGGGAGGAAATGTTTTCGGCGGCGGTAAGCCGTGGAGCCAGTTCGGACAATTCGCAAAGGATGACAACGTCTATTGTCAAATAAGATATGAATTCTAAGACGGCCTCTAAAAGCTAAAAGAGAAGGAGGCATGGAATTATCTTTACGCATCGTACTCGTCTCACGACAGCCTGCTTCTCGTTCTCAAAAACCTCGAAGAACAGGGATAGCCCCGCTCAGCAGCAACACCGATAAGCCTAATGCAAAATTCACCTTAACCAGGTTAATGGATAATTTTTGCAGCGCTGTTTTTTCAGTCTGGGTTGCTGTTCGCATAATCTTGGGAGCTAAGACCAGGCCCCTGTAGAAATGAATCGCGGTCATGCTGAAAAACAAAACCAACTTCAGGATTAACGCCATGGTCCAATTGCTTTCAAGGACCCTAACCCCCGAAAACTGTTTGTTTAGCCCTGCCAACACAATTCCAGAGACGAAAAGCAGTATTATGCTGTAGTTTGCCAATGGAGTGAATCGTTTTGAAATTTCTCCCATGAGCTTACCCGACTCTGCCCCCAAAACTTGCTTGGATGACGGTATTGCTATAAAAATAATGAAGGTAATCCCTCCGATCCAAATTACTGTTGCAACAAGATGTATCCAGTAACATGCTATTATCAGCTCTTTCATCAGACCTCCTTATAATTTACGTTGAGGTGAGGTGGCGGATCGTGGTTATACAATCCGCCACCTTGATTTTGCCTATTTTGTCTCAATAGGCGGGACGCATCCACAACCGCAGCCACAGGAACTCTTTGTCAGTGTCTTGACATCAGGCTTCATTTCTTGAGGCTCTTTCTTTTGTTCCTTCGTGTCTTTTACCATTGTTATCACCTCCTATCTGATTAAGATTATGCGTATTAACTTAAATGCTTAAGCAAAAAAAATTAACCCTTCTTTGCCCTTAAATTTTTCACCGTGATTGTCTGTTGGCCCAAACAACCGCAGGTGCAGATTCGGTTAAGTCTTTGACGACATTTCTCAAGGGTATCCCGGTTTAAAGAATAAAATATCCAGTATCCGCGCCTTTCGTCTATGACAAGACCCGCACTCTTGAGCACGCGCAAATGCTGGGATACAGCAGACTGGGTTATCTTCAATGCTTCAGCCAAGGCATTAACACTCAGGGGCTCATTTTTCAAGAGTTCAACAATCTCTATCCTTTTATCGACAGAGAGTAATTTGAATAGTTCCGCTGCTTCCTTCATAATTTTCCTGCATTGATATATAAGTAAATACTAATGTCCTAATATACTTAATGGACTTTAGGTTGTCAAGCATTATAATGCTAAATTTTCAGGTAAAGACTTATATATCTGGCAGCGAAATAATGCAAAGAATAATCGCACTTCCCCGCCATCGCGAGGAATTTTTTGTTAGTTCGGCAGTTGAAAGCCCTTCCTCGCCTCGGGATGCCGTATCTGCCCGCCGAGGTTTGCCGTGTAACCTATCAGGCTGTTCACTGCGATGGCGAGTATCAGGGTCAGTACCATGAACCAGCGCGGCATGGTTGCGGCGCGGCGAAAGAAAAAGAGCCCGCCTGCGGCTATGAGACCCAGTATCAGAACTCCCATCAGCGAAACTGATGCCGCCTCTTCGTGCTGTTCCACCAATGACCTTGAAACATCCGGTAGCCGCTCCATGATATCCCCGGCTTGATCACCGGTGAAATAGACCGGCACGGTAATGACCGCGACGAGGACAAGAAACCCGAGACTTGTTTTCTGAAGTTCTTCACTTTTCCGTATCATCGCATACAGGACAAATAAAAGACCGAACAGGAAGCCGACTACCGGGAAGTGGTTGATGATGAGATGCATGTGCGGCCAGTTCATGGTCTTGCCCTCCCTTAAATTTACTTACTCCGCTTCTTCCAGGTTCCCCAGTGTTGTTACGATAACTTCGGACAGGGCCGGGTGGATGTGCATGGCCCGCGCGATGGACCACATGTCGCCGTTGTTCGCCATGACGTTGACGACCTCCTGGATGAGCAGGGAGGCATGAGGGCCGATGATGTGGAAGCCGAGTATCGTCCCCTCCTTTTTTTTCACGATTGCCTTGGCAAAGGCCTCCTCTTCCATCATGGCCTCCCCGCGCGCCGTTTTTGAATATCTTCCCGTTCCCACGAGGAGCTCGTTGACAGGGTACGCCTTTCTCGCTTCCTCTTCCGTAAACCCGACCGAGGCGATCTCGGGATACGTGAACACCGCATGCGGCGCCGCGAGATAATCCATCTTCGCTTTTTCCTGGTGAGCGGCATTGTGCCACGCGAGGCCCGCCTCCCTGTTCGCGACGTGCTTGAACATCTTTTTGCCGATGGCATCGCCAAAGGCCCAGATGTTCTTTTTGGTCGTTTCAAAGTAGTCGTTCACCACGATGTAACCCCTCTTGTCCGTCTTAACACCCGTGTTTTCGACCTTCAACAGATCGGCATTTGACTGCCTTCCGGCTGCCATCATGATTTTCTGTGATGTAAATTCCCTTTCCAAGCCGCTCTCCCGGTCCTTTGCGACGACAGTGTACCCCGAGCCGGTTTTCCTTACTTCCACTGCCTCGGTGTTCGTATGGATCTCCATGCGTTTTGAGAGCTCCTTCCTGAGGAGCGCGGAGATCTCTGGCTCCTCGTCAGGGACCAATCTCCTGTTCCTCTGGACAAGAGTGACCCTTGTGCCCATGGCTGAGAAAAAGTGCGCGAATTCGGCGGCAATATATCCGCCTCCGATGATGATAAGACTTTCCGGTCTGTCCTGAAGGGCGAGGGCCGTTTCGTTCGTCAGGTACTCGGCCGTATCGATGCCCTTGAGCAACGGGACGAGGGGCCGCGCGCCGGAAACAATGAAGATCTTTTTTCCCTTAAGCTGCTTTCCCCTGACATCGAGGGTATAGTCGCCGATAAAGTGCGCTTCACCCTCAAAGAAGTCCATGTCCTTTGCCCGGGCGATACCCTCCCGCACATGGTCATGGCCTGTCTTTACGATCTTTCTCATCCGGTCCATGAGGATGCGGAAATCGATGTTCCTGACCTCGGCCGCTATGCCGAATTTTTTTGCTTCTGTTATATCAACGATTCTATCCCCCGGATAGATGAGAATCTTCGTCGGAATTCAACCGACGTTCAGGCATGTTCCGCCGGCGGGGCCTTTGTCCACCAGGGCAGTGCTGAGTCCGTGTTCCATGGCGTTCTCGATAATGAGCGCGCCGCTTCCCGAACCGATCACGATCACATCGTATTCTTTCATGACGTCGATACACTCCTCTCCTGTTGTTCTTTCTTTTAAAGATAGTATACATGAAATAAAAAAGCAAGGCCGGATGCCGGCGTATGTCAACCCTCAGGCAGAAACGTCCTCTTCTCATCGAAATGTAGAAGATGCGCCGGCGGGTCGTTTAAAAAAACCAAATTTTATTGACAACTTTTTGGTTGTGTGCTATCCTGACAACCGACTCCGAAACGTTTTTACCCCTTTAGAGATCGCGTCAAGTGAAACATCTCTAACGGGGTTTACTTCGGGGTCAGATGCTTATCTTGCCTGAAGGTTTCCGGGACCACTATTAAAGGACAAAGAGGAGGACCAGAATGAAGAACAGAAGAGAATTGTATTTTGCGGTTATCCTGATGATCGGCGTGCTCGCCCTCTGGGGTTGTCCCAAAAAAGCGGACATGAGCGCCGTGCCTGAGGAGGAGAATGCGCCGGCCCAGGTCGAGCAGAAGGCCCCGGAGGAAGAAGAGGCAAAGGAACGCTCAGCCGCCGCAGGGGAAGGGCTTCAGCCTATTTACTTTGATTTTGACAAATCGTTTGTCCGCGATGACGCCAGGTCGGTCATGAAGGCCAATGCCGACTGGCTCAAGGCGAATCCCAAGGTAAAGGTCAAGATCGAAGGGAATTGCGACGAGCGGGGGACCATAGAATACAACCAGGCCCTCGGACAGCGGCGCGCCGCGAGCGCCAAGAAATATCTCACTGATATGGGGATCTCGGCCAATCGCATCTCTCTCATAAGCTACGGCAAGGAGAAACCTGTTTGCAAGCAGAGCAACGAAGACTGCTGGCAGAAGAACAGGCGGGGCGATCTTGTGGCCGACTAAAAATGCATGACGGGCGGCGCTGAGGTTGGAACGGTTTCACGCCTTTCCAGCTTCGCGCCGCGCCGGTACGGTCATGACATCCGCGGGCGCGACAAGCGCAGCGGAGGATCTCTTGCAGGGTAATCATAAAAAACGATGATGATAAAAACATTTTATTCAATCACCATGCTCTTCCTGCTCTCGGCCTGTGCCACGCAGGCCGGATTGGTGAAGACCGAGTCCGATATCTCCACGCTGCGCGCGGATATCAAGGCGGCAAAGGCGGGCGTGCAGGAGATGCAGAAGCGTGTCGACATGCTCGATGCGAACATACAAGGGACGGTCGATCTTCAGAAGGTCCTGGCCGACACCGGTGCGAGGATGGATCAGCTCACGACGGACCTCCAGATACTTCAAGGGAAGGTCGAGGAAAACAATTATCGTCTCTCCGAGTTCGCGCAGAAGTTTGACGACAAGATCTTTAAGATCGGCGAGATGAACGCGCGGATCGAGGAGCTTGAGGCAAAGGTAAAGGCGCTTACGGAGAAGTCGGCGAACGGTACTGTCCCTGCCCAGTCCGACAAAGACAAGAAGCCGGAGGCAAAGGCGCTTGAGCCGTCCGAGGCGTACCGAGCGGCGAAGGACGACTACGATAAGGGAAACTTCGACCTCGCCATTGCAGGGTTCCAGAACTACATCAAGCAGTTTCCCGACACAAGCCAGGCGGACAAGGCCCAGTACTGGGTCGGAGAATGTTACTACGCGAAGAAGGAATTCGGAAAGGCCGTTGAAGCCTTTTCCCGGGTCATCAAAAACCACCCCAAGAGCGATAAAGCGCCGGGAGCCAAGCTCAAGACCGGCCTCTCCTATCTGAATGAGAAAAACACGGCCAAGGCCAGGGAATATTTCAATAAGGTCATCAAGGAACATCCCCGGTCTAAAGAAGCCACCCTTGCGAAAGAGAAGCTGCGAAAGATGGGGAAGTAGCAATCCCCGGATTTCTGATGCTGAAACCCATCAGGTCGACATACTTTTCATTAAACTTTCCTGCTATCATCATAAAGTCGCAGCACTCTGAATCGCATCTCTTTTCTACCCCAATATTTGCGCTAACCTAATACTATACGCAGGAATTGCTACAATCCTATGAGCAGGCGCTTCAATCCGAAGCGCCGGCACCGACGTGGCCATGGAGAGTGCCGGCGTGACATTGGTGAAAGGAGACCTCCGGGGCATCCTCCGGGCAAGGCGCTTGAGCAGGGCGACGATGAGGAACATTAAGCAGAACCTCTTCTTCGCGCCCGTGTACAACGCCCTCGGCGTACCCGTTGCGGCAGGCGTGCTCTATCCGTTCCTCGGCATTTTGCTCAGCCCCATCTTTGCGGCAGCGGCGATGAGCTTCAGCTCGGTGTCCGTGGTGGGCAATGCCCTGAGGCTTCGGAGGGCGAGGCTGTGAAGAGAACCTGAGAGGTGATACCGTGAAGATCATTTTAGCAGTGATAATCTCGGCAACGCTTTTCTCTCTTCACTCCTGTAAAAGAGAAGAAATTCCGCTCCCGGTGACGGGGAACAAGGCCCCATCTTTTACCTTGAAGGATATACACGGGAAACAGGTGCGGCTGTCGGATTTTTCGGGCAGGGTCGTAGTCATAGATTTCTGGGCCACGTGGTGCGGGCCCTGCAAGGAGTCCACCGCGGAACTGGAGAAGCTGCATCGGAGATACCAGGACAGGGGCGTCGTGATTCTGGGCATCAGCATGGATTCCGGCGGCGGCGCAATGCAGCAGGTAAAGGGTTTCGCAGAAAAAAATAATCTTGCCTATCCGATGCTGATGGACAATGGAAAAGCAAGCACGTCTTATGCCGTCTATAACATTCCGGTCACGTACGTCCTGGACAAAAATCACGTCATCGTAAAGACGTACAAAGGGTACATGCCGGGACTCGGCGACAGGATCACCGAACAGATAGAGAAACTTCTTTAAGAACCTGCTGAAAAACTAATTTACGCAGACTAATGGCCAAAGGCCACGCCGAGCCTGCGGCTGCTCATCGTATTAATTTTTCCGAGATGTAGCCGCACCTTTACACCGTGCCGGGGTCTGGTCCTTGACATTCACTGTCAACGAGCTACGATTATTAAAAAAGCACAAATATAGACATCAAGCGACTTTAGTATTATTCGAAGTGAATCTAAACGCAAAAAGGAGGAAGGAATCATGAAGAAGATATTGACGGCAGCAGTGGTGGTTATCGGTCTCATGGCGGCGACGGCCCTGGCTCAGATGACGCCCGGCGGCGGGACGCAGCAGCATCCCGGGGGCGGGATGATGGGCGCCCAGCAGTCCTCCCAGATGATGAGCGGGCAGATGATGAGCCAGGAGATGATGCGGGACATGTCCGGAATGATGAACCAGATGAATGAAATGATGAAGAAGATGTCCGATATGATGGAAAAGCACCAAGCGAACATGGATAAAACAAAGATGCAGAGCATGTCGAAGACGATGAACGAAATGTCCATGAACATGCGTGAGATGTCTCAGCAGATGGCCAAGAGCAAGACGGATCCGGCGATGATGAAAAAGATGCAGGAACGGATGAAGACCATGAATCAGACGATGGAAAAAATGGAGAAGGAGGGAAAATAAAATGAAACGGGGCGTGAACGGCGGAACAACTCTTTGTCAATTCAGCACGAGCGTTCGAATGAAATTTCTTCCTTCCTCTTTTTCCCAAAAAGGGGCCGGGGGGATTGCGACATGCCATGCCGTTCACGCCTTGCTCATTCTTTTTTTTATCCTTCTGCCGTCCGGTGTGATAGCGCAGGAAGGCCGCGGCTATATAGACATCACCGGCGGCTACAAGACCGGCGACTTCGGCACGCCGACGAGATCCAACCTGTATTATCTTGCCCCTACGCTCGGTTACGTTGCGCAGCGATATGATGCGAGCGTCACGGTTCCCTATCTTTCCCTGACGAACGAGACCGGCAGTGTAAGCACAACAGAGAGCGGCATCGGCGACATCATCCTGCGCGGCGGCAGGGTGCTCGCGCCCGAGGGTGAGAGCGGACTTTCGCTCTACGGTTCGCTGGCTGTGAAACTGCCCACCGCCGACGAAGACAAGGGGCTGGGCACCGGCGAGACAGACTATGGAGCTTTTCTCAGTCTCTACAAGCGTATCGAGAGCATCAAGCTTGCCTTCATGGGAGGCTACATCATTACCGGCGATCCCTCTTCATTCAACTATAACGACATCTATCTCTACGGCGTCGGGGTATCGAAGGTATTCGACAGGTCCGACCTCTTCGCATCACTGGAAGGAAGGCGCTCCGCCGTTCCCGGCGCGGACAACCCTCTGGAACTGAATTTCGGGTTTTTTCACCTGCTCAGTAAGGATTATTCCCTCAAAGGAAGCACGTTTTTCGGCCTGAACGACGGCGGTCCGGACTTCGGCCTCGGTCTCGGCATCGTACGGTGGTTTTAAGTCCAGGAAAGTTCCCTCTATTTTCCCTCTTTGTGCTATTATTGTAGTAAATACTACACCACATGAAGCAGACGCTTCGGTCAGCCGCTCCATGCCTTGCTTCTGCCTGCTTAAAATCCTGATTTTCCGGTAGAATTTTTCCTTGCAGTCTTTGGCTCATGCATTGCATTACTATTCTGTCAAGAGGATGCTCATGCGGATAAATGTAATCGTCTCTCTGATACTGTTTATGATCATCATCCCGGCTGTTTTCCGGGGCGATGATGCCGTGGTCACGCTCAAGGACCTGGAGCAGGAAGCCCTCAGGAACAATCCTGAGATACACATGACGGAGAAGAGGGTTGAGTCGGCGGTGAAGAAAAGATCTCTTGCCGCCGCCATGCCGGACCCCATGATCGGCTACGAGGTGCAGAACGTGGGAAGGCTGAGCGACTCCACGGTGGGACAAGAAGAGATGAGCATGCGGGGTGTGGTGGTCTCGCAGGAAATACCCTTTCCCGGCAAGCTTACGACCATGGGAAGGGCGGCCGGCAAAGTGGCCGAGCGCGAGCAGGAAGATTATCGCGAAACGAAGCTCAGGGTCTTGAACAGCATCCGCACCGCCTACTACGATTACTATCTCGCGTACAAGTCCTCCTCTATTCTGGAGCGGAGCAAAGAGATCATGAAAAACTTTCAGCGCATCGCCGAGACGCGGTACGCGACAGGACAGGGGATCCAGCAGGACGTGATCCGGGCGCAGATCGAGGTGTCCATGCTCCTGGAAAAGATCGTTCTCCAGGAGCAGAAGAAAGAGGCACAGGCCGCCATGATCAACAGCATCCTCGGACGGGACCCGCGATCGCCGCTTGGCAGGCCCGGCGACGTCCTCCCGACCTCCCCGGACAAGACGCTCGATGAACTCTCGGCAATGGCGCTGGCCAGGTCCCCCGCTCTGCTGGCGAAACAGCGTATGGTGGAACAGAGCGAGTACGAGCTGTCGTCCAGCAAACAGGGGTTCCTGCCGGACATGGTCGTCTCCGCCGGATGGTTCGAACGCGGGGACTTCAAGGACGTGTGGACGGCGAGCGTGATGTTCAAGGTCCCGCTCTACTTCTGGAACAAATCAGCCGGCGTGAAGGCGGCGTCGGCGGAGCTCGGCTCGGCGCGGTACGATTATGAATCGCAGAAGCTCATGGTCCTCTCAAAGGTCAAGGACCTTTACACCATGGCAAAGACGTCCGAGCGGCTTCTCGGCCTCTACGAGACGGGCATCATCCCCCAGGCGCGGATGGCGCTCCAGTCGGCCACGTCGAATTACCAGGTGGGGAAGATCGATTTCCTGATGCTCCTCGACAGCCAGACACTCCTGTTCAAGTATCAATTGGCCTACGAGCAGGAGCTGGTGAACCTGAACAAGACGACCTCGCAGATCAACGAGGCGGCGGGGATGGAGGAAGAATATGAAAAAGCAAAATGAAGAATGCAAAATGCAAAATGAAAAAGTAAGATCAACCGCAAATTTGCATTTTGCATTTTGCACGTTGCATTTTGCATTCGCTGTTTTGCTGCTCTCGATGCTTTGGGAAGGGGCTGCAGCAGCTCAGGAACACGCGGGACACGGCCCGGACAAGAAAACCCCTTCAGCCGCAAAGCAGCAGCAGGAGCCGATGCCGACGGTCACCCTCTCTCCGGACAAGATCCAGCTCATCGGCGTTCGCACGGCAGCGGCTGGGTACCAGGTCGTTGACCGGCGGATCCGCACCGTGGGCAGGGTGGAAGTCAATGAGACGAAGCTCGCATTCGTGAACACCAAGATCTCCGGATGGGTGAAGAAACTCTACATTGATTACACGGGACAGCACGTGAAGAAGGGGCAGCCGCTCTTATCGCTGTACAGCCCCGACCTGGTCTCCGCCCAGGAAGAATACCTGTTTGCGTTCAAGGCGGGCAAGTCCGCATCAGCGCCGGGCGGATTCAAGGAGGTCGATGCATCGCGTCAATCGCTCCTCGAATCAGCAAAGCGGAGGCTCCAGCTTTGGGACATCACCGACGCGCAGATCGAAGAGCTGGAGAAGACCGGCAAGCCCGGGACCGACATGACCGTTTTCGCGCCGCTCGCCGGGATCGTGCTCGAGAAAATGGTGCTCGACGGTGCATACATTACGCCGGGCATGAACCTGTACAAGATCGCCGATCTGTCCACCATATGGGTCATTGCGGATGTTTACGAATACGAAGTGCCGCTCGTGAAGGTCGGCCAGAAGGCGCGCGTGAGCCTGTCGTACGAATCCGGCACAGCGTACAGCGCGATCGTGAATTATATTTATCCGACCCTCGATCCAACGACCAGAACCGTGAAGGTAAGGCTGACCATGGAAAATCCGGGCCTCATGCTCAAGCCGGAGATGTACGCGAACGTTGAGATATCCGCTTCTTCCGGTTCGAGGCTTACTGTCCCCGCAGAGGCGGTGCTTGACACGGGGGTGCGCCAGATCGTGTACGTTGAGAAAAAAGAGGGAGTGTACGAAATGCGCGAGGTGAAGCTCGGCGCCCGCGGCGAGAAATACGTTGAAGTGCTCTCCGGGATAAAAAAAGGGGAACGTGTGGTGACCTCAGGCAATTTCCTGATCGATTCCGAGAGCCAGCTCCGCGCAGGGCCGGGCGGCGGGGGGCATCAACATTGATACAAAGAAGACAGAAGCCAGAAGTCAGAATACAGAAAAAATGCGAAGAACAACTTCTTTTCTTCTGGCTCCTGACTTCTGCCTCCTGAATTCTGAAGGGTATAACTATGCTTGCCAAAATAATCGAACTTTCAGCGCGGAACAAATTTCTTGTCTTCCTCGCCGTGACCTTCCTGGTCGTGTGGGGCGTCTGGGCCGTGTACAATACGCCGCTGGACGCCATCCCCGACCTCTCGGATGTGCAGGTGATCGTCTATACCGAGTGGACAGGCAGGAGCCCCGACCTCGTAGAGGACCAGATCACCTATCCTATCGTATCCACCATGCTCGCCGCGCCCAAGGTGCGCGTCGTTCGCGGCAAGTCGTTCCTCGGCCTGTCCTTCGTGTACGTGATCTTTGAGGACGGCACGGACATCTATTGGGCCAGGAGCCGTGTGCTCGAATACCTCCAGGGAGTGACCGGCAGGCTCCCTGCCGACGTGACGCCGGTGCTCGGTCCGGACGCCACGGGCGTGGGGTGGGGATTCCAGTACGCCGTTGTTGACGAGACGGGCAGATACGACCTGGCGCAGCTTCGCTCGCTCCAGGACTGGACGCTCAAGTACGCCGTCGAATCCGTGCCGGGAGTATCGCAAGTCGCGAGCGTGGGCGGTTTCGTAAAGCAGTACCAGATCATGATCGACCCGAACCGGCT